>DLVS01000778.1:0-9893 GCA_003445095.1 Verrucomicrobiales bacterium | reverse complement strand
AAGGTGGTGAACAGGTCGTCGCCATATAAACCATAGGCGGCCGCCGTGAAGCTGCCTCCGGACACGCTGCTGATCGCATCCACTTCATCCAAGAGCCGCCGATGCTGTCCTTCAAACGAATAGGTAGCGGTGCGCAGTTCATCGAGAACTCCGTACGCGAGAGCCGCGGCGCGCGTGCCCCCGCCCGAGAAAGCAAGTGCCACCAAGAGCTCGTCCGAGTTATTCGGCCGGGGATGGGTTTGAAAATAGTAGCCTTCAGACGGATTTATTTCCGTCAGCGGCGGATTGATCGGACGATGAGCGCAGCCGACAAAGATCGCTGCGAAGAGGATGGGAACCCAGCGGTGAGGAACGTGAGCCGAACCCATGTTCTGGGCAGGCTTCGAAAGAAGCCCCCGCTAGGTCAAGCGAACACCGCTGGTATTCACTCCCGGGCGTTTCTCAACGACTGCCTCCGCGCTGTAGTGAGGACTGATCGCGGCTCGGATGGACCGAACTCGTTCCTTGGCTGCGGCAAGATCCACTGAAGCCCCCACGTCCAAGATGCCGAATCGGGCAGCATCACGGAGATTCACCCCGGCTCGCGCTGGACGAAAATGCGTTTGTGAAGAAACCCATTCGTCGTTCAAACAATCATCGCTCGATCAACCTGAGTCACGCGCCGTCTCGGACCTGCTCCAACGTCATGCCGCCGGAACTCCGCCAGTCATCTGGCGGCGTTCGGTTTTGAGCCTGAGTGCCTTCCTCCACCTCACTACTCCGCCAATTGGTCCGATTCGCGGAGTCTTCTTGTAGCTCGTCGGACGGGCGAACCGGTCCGCCCGGATTTCGCCTAGCCTATCCACGAAACCCAAACTCGTTTGACTGTTTGGGATCAGTGGACACTCGCGTTGACTCTTGATTGCAGTCTGGATACCAATGAAACCAATCGGTCGTGAGTCGACTTGGACATCCTATAGCGGGCTACCTTCCCAACGCGATGCGCCTTTCTCCCCTCAACAAAGTCTTGGTAGGTCTAATCCTCCTGATTTGGATCTCGATTGGCGCGCGACGCCTGATGCCGAATTCGAGTCACTCTTCGAATGATCTGCTAGATTCGTCGAAGAAAACAGAAGTGACCCCGCCGCGAAGCCGCTAGCCATGAGGGCATCACTCACAAAAACGGTCGTCCTGTTGGTGGTGCTCGTTTTTTCAATTCAGGCCTGGAAGCGGGAATACCAACGCGACAGACCCAGGCGACAAAGCAACGAATCTTCTTCGGGCCCGGTCCAGATTACAAAAATCACCGAACCACCCAAAGGGCCACCCCTCGCGATTATCGCGCAACCAACCTTAAGCCGCTGGACCCTTCCTTCGTCGGCATTTCTGTGGGCTACGGTGCAAGGATCAACGAATACTCTCGGGCGGTGGGAGGTTTGGAACGACAAGACTTCATCATGGAGTCCCGCCGCGCCAGGATTGCATCCAAAATTCACCGATGGCGTAGGATATTTCCAAGTACCGTTTTCATCGTCGCAGGCGTATCGCCTGGTCGTCGCGGATGGTGATCAGATCATCGCCAGCAGCGTCGCGGCTTTGGAATCGAGGGACGATGTTCCGGTTCCCGATGGACTACCGAAGATCGTAGTAGGCCAAACGAATGGAGAGTACTTCGCAGGGGACAGCGTAACGCTGACATGGATGTTTAATCAGTTGCCAACTACTCAGGCAGTCTTGGAAAGATGGACTCAGGATTCCGGCAACGACAATCAAGTGTTGGGAGAGACCTCGGTTGCAGATTCTGTCCAATTCAAATACAGGCTCGCTTCAATCGCCCCGGAACAGGCCGGCTATTATCGGCTGATTTTGACCAATTCCGTAGGCCGGCTCTACAGCCGCACGGTCACGGTGAAAGTCAAACAGCGACCAACCAAAGCGCCCGAGAGTGTGCCCACTCCTGCACCTTCGAGACCTTTGTATCTAAAGCAACCGACATATTCAGTGGTCGAAGGAGGCGAAGTCACTCTCGGCGTGGCCAATCCGAACCATGCCGAAGTGTACGAGTGGGAATGGCAGGCCACCGGTTCCGATGTTTGGAAAACGCTTTATCGAACTCAAGACTCGGAGATCAAGCTCTTCGATGTTCACCCTTTGCATGGGGGCCGTGTCCGCGTTCGGGCAAGGGGCAGCACGACAGCCGAATCGGTAAGTGAGCCGGCGGTTCTGGAGGTAAAATCACTGCCAAGGGCGTTGGTCATCTCCACACCTGCAGGAAGGATTGCCCGGCAGAACGAAGGTTCAGAATTAATGCCCGAGGTGGTTCAGATGACGCGTGAACAATTCCGCCAACAACTACCTGGCATCACAATCGCCCCAGACGAACGAAAACCACCGGGAACTCGAGCCGCATTACTGACGCTGACCGCACAGAAGGCCCAATGGTCAGCCCAACTGTCGAAAGGCTGGATTCGGGTTATCGAAAATGGGCAAGTTCGCAAAAAGGCCCAACCTCGATTGGAAGCAATCGCATCGTTCGAAGGAACAACTTGGAATGGCAACCCCATTACCGGCCAGACGCCATCGATCACAAACCAGGTCTCCGAGCGGGACCGAGTGAATGTTTACCTCACCCAGTATCGGGAGGATGCCTGGGAAAATGAAGCGCTGGGGCAATCCAAAAAAGCCTGTGGCCCGCTTCAATCGGCAATCGCCGGGCGACTTTCCGCAGCTATTGTCCAATCGATATTGCCTTCGCTTCGCGCAGAAATCGACCGCCCCGCCGAACCAAAATCCCCGCTTCCGAATGTGCGTCAATGAACAAGACTCGCCGGAAACCCAATGAACTCCCCCGAAAATGGATCAATGGCCGAACGCATCATACGCTGCCTCCGATGGTTAGTCACCGAACCGGGCGGGAAGGTTGACCGGCGCTGTCGGTCAACGGAAGCGGCGGTGCCTGATCGGCCGAGGCATGAACGGAAATTGAGTCATGCCGGCGCGCCTGAAATTCCTCACCACCAAGAAACGAAGGCCTCGCACGAAAAGGAACAATCCCCTGAACCTCTGAAACCGATTAACCTTTGGGGTCTTTGGCGCATCGATAAGCGCTCCCTGCCGCACTTCCTCATCCCAGGTCGGGCCGCTATCCTGGAGCCTCTCGAAGAATCTATCCGGCAAACGGTAGAAACCAAAATCGTTGGGACTGGCGGCGGACTTCGGATTGGTCGAGTTCCACAAGAGGACGATATTCCAGACAAGGTACGTGCTATTCGCATTGTTGATCAGATAAAGCCGGGCCACACCGTCGCCAGCGACTTGGTCATGACTTGTCAGTTGGATGACTTGTACATCAAATACGATTCGAAGGCATTTTCTCGCATACTCCTTCTCAAACACATTCTGCTCGGGGCGATGACGGCTCTGATTGGAGTCTTTGTAATGTGGCTAGTTGTCTTATCCAAAGGATCGCTAGTCTCGGATGCATGGATACGTGATGTAGCCGCCAAATACGCTCCACGCGAGCCAGTAGGCCTCGGCGATATCAAATATCAAAATAAAGCGGCACAAAACATGGAGGCCGCACCGCGGGACCCCGTGCAGGCCTTGGAATTCGACATAAAGCACGGCCATCCTCTGACCGATGATGATCGGACGTCAATATTTTGGAATGTCTTGTCCACTATTTCTGATACTAATTTACTGTCATCAATTACTGCCAAGTCGCATGTAGAGCATCTTGCGGGGCAAGCAGTGAGTATGTTGCCCGGTATGAGCGTAATGGCGGAAACTGGCGAGTGGTCAAAGAAAGATTCCGGAAACGATTTTTACAAAGACCAATTATCCGAAACTGGACTTTCACTTAAGGAGGTATTTGAGGCCACCGTAAAGCACCTTTTGATTGTAAGCAAATGTGATACAATTGGAAAACTTCTTTTACTTAGAAAGTCGCTTGAAACACAAGATATGACTTCTGCTAAAGTTGGAATGTTGTATGGACTTTGCAGTTTGCAGCTGAACGGTGAGGTGCAACAGTACGGTAGTCTTTCGCATCTCGTCGAGGCAATGCCCGACACCGTGAAGGAACTATATCAACGAGCATTGGACAAATTTGCGAAAGACAATCCCCCCCAACCGTGGTCTGGCATTATGTTAATCAAGAAGGACATCTCAATATTTATCAAAAATATTCTTGGCCTTCCAGTGTTGTTTTGGATCGGCTCGTGGATGCTGTTGACTTGGTTTCCGGTGGGCTGGTTGAGGACTCCTTGCCGCCTATTAGGGTGGCCGACTCCACAAGCCTTTGAGAATTCGATCGCAGCCCAAAACGCGGCAGTTCAGCGGTGGGTGGATAGCATACTGCGCACGCAGTTCAACGTGACGGCAGCAGACATCGTACCCATTAACCAGAAGCGCTAACAGGGTGCTCGCCCACGGATTAATTATGCTTGGCTGGCCTATCGAACCCCTACCGGATTTCCTTACCGATCATACCTTGACGGGGAAGGAGGCGTCCGAGCGCTTGAAAGAACACGCTGCGCGCTGGGTGCAATTTCTCGGGGGATTGTGGACGTGGGCTGATCGGGCTGATTTTGCCTTGCGCTATTTCAGCCATAGCGGCCGGACCGAAATCTTGCTGCTGGCCGTTGCCCGTCACCCAGAAGAAGTGGCACGGCTGGAAGGAGACATCGAGGTACTGCTCAGGAGTCACCGGCTAATTGAGGACCGAGGTTCGAAGAGTCTCCCGTCGACGCCACCGATAACCGGCGCTAGCAATCCGTTCGTTCAGGTAGAGGTCCGCCAGTTGGTCTCGACGACGTTCTGGGACCCACCGGGCCACTTGCCCACCACAATTCCAACCCATCCCCGGTGGAAGGCTGCGTTTGCTGCGGGAAGTTCGGGTGGTCAGGTCTTGAGGCGGGAGCTTCAACAGCCTCGGGTCGTTTATCCGTGGTGGGGGCCGGGCGGCCCGTTTCTCCTGCCAATGGAGGCCATGGTCTCCCAACCCGTGCCGGTTTCGCTGACGATCTATCTGTCCCCGACTCGCCTTACCCCATTGGAGCGGGATTGGCTGGCGCTGATGAGCCGGGAGGCGATGAACAAAGGCGACCAAAACATCCAGCAGATCAGTATGGGGGCAGCACAAAAGGAGACGGATCCCAGCGCGCGCCTCGCCGGGCGTATGTACTCCGCAAACCTGAGACGTCTCTCGGCCACTCCTTTCCTGGTCACCGTGCATTGTGGGGCCGCCGAAGGCCGAGAGGACGTGGCCATGAGCCTAGCAGGCGCCATCCAGGCCCTAATTCACGAGCCTCCATTCGAGCGTCCACAACAAGAGGATGATCGGCTGCCTTCGGGGGCCGAGGTTGTCCGTCAGCTCGACCGGCCTGAATCGGCGGGGATGCAACGACTTCGCGAAAAACAGTTCCACACGCTTCGGATTCCAGTGAATTCCGATGAAGATCCTTTGGCCCGGTTGCAGTTTCTTGTGGATGCCCAAGGAGCGGCGACGGTATTTCGGCTCCCTGTCAGCGTTCGAGGCGGGGTGCCGGGCATACGGGTGCGCCAGCTCGCCCCCAATTTCCATCCCGGAGCCCGAGAGCTGGAATGCCCGCCCGGTCACATTGAACTAGGACACTATCACGGAAGCGGAGGGGCTTACCTTCCGATTCGGGATCTAACTAAACACGCGTTGATTACCGGGTTCACGGGCAGTGGTAAGACGGTTACCGTCCTCCAAATTTTGCATCAGCTTTGGTCAAACGGAATTCCTTTCCTGGTCCTTGAGTCCGCCAAGCAAGAATACCGTGGCCTTCTCGGGGTGGAAGCATTCCAAGGAGCGCTGCGAATCTACACTTTGGGGAACGAGACCTGTGTCCCCTTTCGCCTCAATCCATTCGAACTTCTGCCCGGCGTTCGTGTCGAGGCCCATCTAGGCAAGCTCCAAACCTGTTTTGAGGCGGCTATTCCACCGATAGGCCCGTCTTCCTCGGTAATCTCGGAAGCCTTGTTGCTCGCCTATGAGGAATGTGGCTGGAACCTGACCGATACCTACCCGTTGGAAGGCCGGGCGCACAGGTCGTTTCCAATCTTGCGAGATTTCGTGAACAAGGTTGAAGAGGTACTCACTCGTCGCGGGTACGAAGGTGAAGTTGCGAGCAATCTGCGGGCCGCGTTGGTGGGCCGGTTCCAGCCGCTGCTCATGGGGAGCAAAGGGAAAATGTTCGAAGCGCAGTCTTCGACGCCCGCTCCTCATGAGCTGTTCCGACGGCCAGTGGTCCTAGAAATGAATGACCTGATCCTCGAAGACAAAGCGCTGATGGTCATGTTTGTGCTGACGTTGCTGCGGGAATATCGGGAAATCGACAAGAGTCTTGATGGTAGTCTCAAGCACGTAACGATGGTCGAAGAAGCCCATAACGTTCTCGAGGATGTAGGTTCCGTCGGAGGAGGAGAAGGTAGTTCAACGGCAGACACGCGGTTTAAGGCCGTGCAAGCATTCTGTGGGTTATTGACGGAAATACGGGCCTTGGGCGAGGGACTCATCATCGCTGACCAGAGCCCGATGAAGTTGGCGCGGGATGCCATGCGAAACACCAACCTTCAGATTGCCCATCAACTCCGCGACGGCCACGACCGGGATGCAATTGCAAACGCGATGATCATGGAGGAAGAGCAGCGCGATTTTTTGGGCAAGCTGCCCCCGGGACATGCTGCACTGTTTCGCACCGGCCTCGAGAAGGCGACCTTCATCAAAGTCTCTCCGTACTATCCCTTGAAGGGCGACCAGTCCGGGCAGCTCGCGGAACCGGTGGAACGAAATGGAGACCAGTGGCGAAGCTGGCGTAAGCAGTTTCGAGGCTACGGATATGATTCAAGTCTGACCGACCCGGCCGTAAAGAACTATATGGAGTTGCAGGAGCCCAGCCTTCGCGAGCTCAGTAAGCCAACCTTTCCATTCGACGCGTGCAAGCTGTGCCAAAGCCAATGTCGGTATCGCGATCAAATGTTCGCCCTGTCGGGCACTGAGGAAGGACTGCAGTTTTTGAGGCAGTGGATGCTTAGCAGTCCGTCGGATGGGCAGACGGATGATGATTTTCGGTACCGGCAAACACTACTCGCGGCCGAATTTTCAGTGGGTACGGTCATGTCATATGTTGAAGGAAGTCTGACCGATGCCACGTGGTGCTATTTTCTTCATACCCATTCCCGAGCAACAAAATTGAATGGCGGATCGGCAACGACAGTTCTTTACGACGCCCACCGCGCCGTATTTGAGGTAGTTGTCGAACGCCACCCGAAATCGATCCATGGAAACTAAGCAGACTAAACAGACCGAATTGCCAAAAGTTGAAACTAAGCCTCCCACGACCGAATCGGGAGACAAAGGTGGCAAAGGATCGGGAGGGAAGGGAAACACCGGTGGAGAACTGAAAGCCCCTCCTAACGCGCAGGAATGGCGAGAGAACGCCCAGAAGGAGAACGCGACGACGAAGAAAAGTCAGGAAGCAAAGGAAACGGCTGGCAAGGGAGGACAGACAAGCGGGAGGTCCGAGGGCCAGGCATTAGATCGCCGAGGGGCCGGAACAAGCGGAGCGGAAACGCGCGCCAATTCTGTGAAGGAGGGAACCGGAGCTCGCAGTACCCCGGAAAGGCGTGACGCCGCAAAAACTGAAGTCGCGGACACGAAGTCAGGCCCTAAAGGCGAGCATGCGAGTGCTGAACGAGGGACCCAGGGCAAAGCGCAAGAATGGAAGGAGCGAGCACAGGGAGAAACGAGCTCCGGCCGGCTGCAGCGTCAAGAATCAGCGTCTGGGCCAAACAAGCATGAATCAACCGAGGCGTCGCGCAGCGCCAGAGGTACCGAATCCCATCAGAGTGCGAAACGCGACAGTCGGGAAACTACGCCATCAAAGGAGGTACAAAAGCATTCCGACGCCGAATCGATGAAACGAGCTGATCGGGCGAGTGAAGTTGGCAAAGAACCCAAATCTCAGGAGCAAACGAGACGCTCCGGACAGGATTCTGCACAGCCGCAAGAGGCTCAACAGCGGCGATCTGAAAGTGAGCGCACCCTTGATCGGCGGACTGACCAGCCACGTTCCGAGAATAAGGAAGATTCGGCTTCAAAACGTGAGCAAAAGGACGAAGTGAAACGGGCCGAATCGGAGAAAACCGCTGAAAAAGGGCAGTGCGAAAAGGCCCGGGACGAGAATTCCACGCGCCGAGAGACCGCCGAACAACGTCGCGCAGAGGAGGCTCGAGGCGCTGAGAAAGGGCAGAGCAACGAGACCGCCAAGACTTCCAACGATAGTGGCGAGCGGACCTCTCGGGAGTCTCAGGACGCCACCGCAAAAGAGAAAACCGAGCAGGAGAAAAAGCGAAGCGAGCAGGCGGATGCGAGAAAGCAGGCGGAGACTTCTCAGAAGCAGGGAAACGAAACTGGCCGAAAGGAGAGCGATTCGGATCGAAATGAAAGTGTGACAAATGACCGATCTGCCTCCAGCAATGAGGCTGGGGAAACGAAGAAGGAGGAAGAGAAGAAGAAGAAGAATGAGTCACAGGAAAAAAATACCAGCGAAGCGAAACAGCAGACGCGCGAGGAAGGTGGCCCAAGTAAAGACCCACGGGATCCCGGAGGTAAGCGGGAGGTTATCTATCAGACACCAGAGCGCGACTCGCGACAGGAGCTACATGCCGACCCGGACGACCGCGGTTGGTTCGACAACAAGGTAATCCACACCCACGAAGCCGGTGTAAACGACCGACCGTTGATGGCAGAAGGCTGGGTTAGACCTGATGCTTTTCCTGACAAACGCTCTTGGGAGGAAAGCCAGGTTCAAGCAGCCGGGCGAGGCCACGATCCTGAATATGTTGGCGGGCACCTTTTTGCACGATGCCTCGGCGCGGAACCGTATCGTAATATTGCACCCCTGACACCAGAGCTTAACCAATCAATGGCAAGCCACGAAAAGGACCTTTGCAATCGGGCGAGAGGTGGCGAGCAACTTTACCTTCAAGTATTCGCGCACTACGACGGCGCCAGTCGCAGCCCGAGCCACATCGAAACTCGGATTTGGAAATGGGAGGATGGCCAGAAGAAGATGGTGGGCTCTCGGGTGTTTGGAACAATTCATTAGCGATCTGTTCGATGAGTTCCTGAATGATAGAGCCGTCGCCCGTTAACCGTTTCGGCAGGCACTGGGACTCCGTCCGTTCCCGAATCGACCACCGCTGGCGTGTGGATTGTCGGTGCACCGTGGAGCAGCTGAGGCTCGCTGAACTCGATCGCCCGCAGAATCAGACTCGCTTCCGGCACGAAATTGGGTTGTCGTCGGCAACGCAGTGAGCCAGGCCACTTTTATCAATCCCGACCATCCGGCGTTCTCGGGTTTCATCTTCAAGATCCAAGCCAACATGGATCCCAAACATCGGGACCGCATCGCCTTCGTCCGAATCGTGAGCGGGAAGTTCGAGCGCGATATGGTGGTCACCCATGTCCAGTCCGGAAAGAAGGTGCGCCTCAGCTCGTCCCACAAACTGTTTGGAAATGAGCGTGAAACCGTGGATGAAGCATATCCGGGCGACATCATCGGACTAGTCGGGCACGACGGCTTTGCGATTGGCGACACGCTCTCGACCGACCCCGCCATTTGTTTCGACGAGATTCCGCGGTTTACTCCCGAGGTCTTCGAGTATTTCCACAATCCCAACACGGCGAAGTTCAAACAATTCCGCCAGGGTCTCGATCAATTGCTTCGGGAAGGGGTAGCGCAGGCCTTTCAACTTCGCGACACGGCGAGTCGAGTGCCGTTGCTTGGGGCGGTGGGACCCTTGCAATTTGAAGTACTCCATTACCGACTGGAGACGGAGTACGGAGCCGCAACCCGACGAGAACCGGCGCCTTTTCAGGCAGT
>DLVS01000613.1 GCA_003445095.1 Verrucomicrobiales bacterium | reverse complement strand
GTAGGCGGTGCCGCCCTTTTCTTGAACAAGTCTTCGGACGGCGGCCCCGAAAGTGCGGTTAAGACGAGCGCACAAGTATGGATGTGCTCGATGCATCCGCAGGTGCGTTTGCCCAAACCGGGCCAGTGTCCCATTTGCTCGATGCCATTGATTCTTGCCACACCGGCAGTCAAAGCCGCAACGACCAACGCGACAACCAACGCATTGGCGGGGGCCGCTCCGGAGCTGATCTTGGATTTGTCCGACCATGCGCGCGCGATGGCCAGCGTTGAGACTACGCCTGTCCAGCGCCGGAAAATGAACCGCGAGATTCGCGTGGTGGGAAAGGTGCAATACAACGAGACAGGGCTTGCGAATATCACCACGCGCGTCGAAGGCTATGTAGAACGATTGTTCGTTGATTACACCGGTATCGAGGTGAAGCCGGGCGACCACCTCGTGGAGATTTATAGTCCCGACCTGCTCGTCGCGCAGCAGGAGTTGCTCATCGCGATGGACAGCCAGCGCAACGCCAGCCTTGTTGAATCGGCCAGGCGTAAGCTCCTCCTCTGGGGCCTCACGCAGGAGCAGGTTGAGGAACTGGAGCGCGACAAAAAGGTCAGCGACCGAATTACACTGTTCTCGCCAATTCACGGGACGGTCACCGAGAAGTTGGTTGTACAGAAGGCGATGGTGAAGCCGGGCGAGATGCTGTACCGGCTCGCGAATCTCGAATCGGTCTGGGTCTATCTTGACATCTACGAATCAGAGCTGCCGTGGGTGCAGTACGGCCAGATGGTCGAAACCAAATCGGAGGCAATTCCGGGCGAGGGCTTTTCTGGGCGCGTGTGGTTCATCAGCCCGGTGCTCAACGAAGAGACGCGCACGGTGAAGGTGCTGCTCAATATCAACAACACAGAGCGCAAGCTGAAGCCCGGCATGTATGTGAGCGCGGTGATTCGCGTCGGTCTGCGGTCAGACGGCAAGCCAGCGCCCACCGGCGTCGAAGGGAAGTGGAGTTGCCCAATGCACCCACTCGTATTGCAACCGCAAGCCGGCCAATGCCCGGTTTGCAAAATGACGCTCGTGCAGATTCCCGGTACGTCCGCGAGCCTGAAGCCGGAAGGGGATCAGCTTCTCCTCGCAGTTCCCGTGACCGCCGTGCTCGACAGCGGCGTGCGCAAGCTTGTGTATGTCGAGAAAGGTAAGGGGCAGTTCGCGGCAGTGGAGGTTGTAACCGGCCCGCGCACCGACGATTCCTATCCTGTGCTGAGCGGACTGAGCGAGGGTGACAAAGTAGTGACGCGCGGGAATTTTCTCCTCGACAGCCAATTCCAGATTCGCGGACTGCCGAGCCTGTTCTACAAGGAAGGCCAGGCTGCTGCCGCCGGCCATCAACATGGCGGGGCATCTCCGCCGACAGAAGGCGCATCTCGATCCCCGACTCCTCCTTCGAGTGCGCCGAAAGCGCAAGGCCACGATCAGCACAAGCCCTGACCGATGATTGACGGCCTCATCCGCTGGTGTTTGAAACACGCGTTCCTCGTCGTGCTCGGCATCGTGGCCATTGGAGCGGTGGGCTATTTTGCGATCCTGAACACACGGGTGGATGCGATCCCCGACATCGGCGAGAAACAGGTGATTGTTTTCGCGGATTGGGCCGGACGTTCACCTCAGGATGTGGACAACCAGGTCACGTATCCGCTCACGACCAGCCTCACCGGCACGCCGGGCGTAAAGTCCATCCGTTCCATGTCCGGCTTCGGCTTCGCGATGGTCTTCGTCATCTTCAAGGATGACGTGGATTACTACTGGGCGCGGTCGCGCGTGCTGGAACGCATCAATGTCGCCCAGCAACGCTTGCCCATTGGCGTGACACCGGTGCTCGGCCCGGACGCCACCGCACTCGGCCAGGTATTCTGGTATACCGTCGAGGCGGAAGGCTTCGACCTCGCGGAACTCCGCTCCATCCAGGACTGGTATCTGCGCTACCAACTGAACTCCGTCGAAGGCGTGAGCGAGGTCGCCAGCATAGGTGGCCATGTGAAGCAGTATCAAATTGATGTTCACCCCGACAAACTGCGCGCCCACCGCGTCACGCTCATGGACGTTTACGAGGCTGTGCGCAAGTCGAACATCGATGTGGGCGCGAAGGTGCTGGAGAAAAATGGGATCGAGTTCTTCATCCGCGGCGTCGGGTTCATCAAGTCGGTCGAAGATTTGGAGAAGGTCGTCATCCGCCAGGAGCAGGGCACGCCCATCCAGGTCAAACACGTCGCGACCGTCACCCTCGGCCCGGAGTTTCGCCGGGGCGCGCTGGACAAAGGCGGTGTGGAAGCCGTTGGCGGTGTGGTGTTGATGCGTTACGGCGAAAACCCGCAGCACGTCGTCGAAAGGGTGAGGGAAAAATTCAAACAATTGGAACTGGGCCTGCCGCAGAAGACACTCGCCGATGGCCGTGTCTCGAAAGTGAATATCGTTCCTTTCTACGACCGCACCGACATCGTGAAGGAAACCGTGGCCACGCTCCAAGAGGCGTTGCTTGAGGAAGCGTTGATGGCGAGCGCCATCATTTTTATCTTCCTGCTGCATCTGCGCAGTACGGTTTCCGTCTTGATCACGCTGCCGCTTTCGGTCGGGCTCTGCTTCATCCTGATGTATTTCTTCGGCGTTGACGCCAACATCATGTCGCTGGCCGGCCTCGCCATCGCCATCGGCGATGTAGGGGACATGGGGATCGTCATGACGGAAAATATCTACCGTCATATCGCCACCGGTGACAAAGAGAAGAGTCATTTCGAAAAAGTCTTCGACGGCGCATCCGAAGTCGGCGGCGCGATTGTCACCGCCGTCTCGAACACGCTCGTTTCATTTATCCCGGTCTTCTTCCTCACCGGCCAGGAAGGGTTGCTCTTTCGCCCGCTCGCGTTCACCAAGACCTTCGCCATCGGAGGCAGCGTCATCCTCGCTCTGACCGTCGTGCCGCTCGTGTGCTTATTCCTTTTTCAACCGGTCAAATGGTCCAGGCGGTCGGTTTGGATTATTGCCGGTGCGCTCGGCTTCATCTCGGTCTTCGCCACGCACGCACTTTTTATGTGGGCGATGTCGGGCGGACATTACAGCGGCTGGCCGATGTCCATTGTGGTTGGCGTGATTGTCGCAGTGGCGTTCGTGCGCATGACGCGCGAGCGATTCCTGCCGCTCGAAGCGAACCCTGTCTCGCGCGGCATCGCCCGGGTTTACACCCCGACGCTGCGTTGGATTCTGGCGCACAAGAAAACCTATCTCATCGCGCCGGTGACGATCCTCTTCGTCGGCATGACGCTCTGGCTCGGCATCGGCAAGACCCTCTGGCCGGTTGGCTGGGCAATAAACTTGTTCGCCCGCGAGCAGGCGTCGCCCGAACTGAAGCAAGCGATGTCTCTGAACGCGACCAACGACGTGACCCGCCCGCTCGTCGAATTCGGCCAAGTGCGCTGGCAGAAAGTGAAACGCGCCGACGGCTCCACGCACCGGCGCGTCGAATGGCGACGGCCCGACCCGAAAGAGCGCGCCGCTGAAGTGGCACGCGGTATCGAGGTCGTGCAGGACAAGCGAATCCTTTCCGGCATCGGTCGCGAGTTTATGCCGCCGCTCGATGAAGGCTCGTTCCTCTACATGCCGTCGTTGCTGCCGCAAGCCGGCCTCGGCCCCGCACTTGAGGTCAGCTCCCGGCAGGACATGGCCATCGCCAGCGTGCCCGAAGTCGAGTCAGTGGTCGGAAAACTGGGCCGCGCCGAATCCGCGCTGGACCCTGCCCCCATCGGCATGATGGAGAGCATCATCATCCTCAAGCCGGAGGAGAAATGGCGGCACAAGCCGGTGAAGCGTTGGTTCTCCAACTGGCCGGGCTGGTTGAAGAAACCGCTCGCTTGGGTGGCACCGGAGCACCGGCAAATCGGGAAGAATGAAATTCTCACCGAGCTGCAAGAGAAGACCGCCATTCCCGGCGTGCTGCCCACGTTCCTGCAACCGATCCAAACGCGCCTCGTCATGTTGCAAACCGGCTTTCGCGCCATGATGGGCGTGAAGATTTACGGGAGCGACCTGAAGGAAATCGAGCGAATCGGCCTGGAGATTGAGCAGTTGCTCAAGCAGGTTCCCGGCGCGACCGACATCGTGGCCGACCGCATCGTCGGCAAGCCTTATCTTGAATTCGAGATTGATCGCGACCGGATCGCCCGCTACGGCGTCAGCATTCGCGACGTGCAGGATGTCATCGAGATCGCCATCGGCGGCATGAATATCATGGAGTCCGTCGAGGGCCGGGAGCGCTACCCGATTCGCGTCCGCTACCTGCGGGAGTTCCGCGAAGATATTCCCGAGCTGGAAAAGATTCTGGTGCCAAGCAGCACCGGCGCGCAAATCCCCCTCGCGCAAGTCCTCACCATCAAAAGCGTCCTTGGCCCGCAGGAAATCAAAGGCGAGCGCGGCCTGCTCGTGGGTTATGTAACGATGAACACGCGCGACCGCGACGAAGTGAGCGTGGTGGAAGATGCCGAAGCGTTGCTCCAAGGCGCAGTGGGTGATGGCCGGCTCAAGC
This sequence comes from Verrucomicrobiales bacterium, assembly GCA_003445095.1. GTDB lineage: Bacteria > Verrucomicrobiota > Verrucomicrobiia > Limisphaerales > UBA9464 > UBA9464. The sequence goes on along the minus strand of DLVS01000613.1, from coordinate 2,574 downwards.
TTCCGGCCGGGTACTACTGGGAATGGAGCGGCCAGTTCGAAAATCAGGTTCGCGCCACCAAGCGTATGAGCATCCTCATTCCGGTCTGCCTCTTCATCATGTTCGTGATGCTCTACCTCGGCTTCAAACGCAAGTGGATCGCGCCCATCATCTACCTGGACATCCTCGTGTCGGCGTCGGGCGGGTTCATCATGCTGGCGCTGTGGGACGTGAACCTTTCCATCGCCGTGTGGGTCGGCTTCCTCGTCATGCTCGGCGTCGTGGACGACGATAGTGTGATCATTTCGACCTACCTCGAAGACATTTTCGACAAAGCAACATTCAACTCGGTGCAGGACGTTCGCGACGCCGTCGTGCAAGCTGGCCTAAAACGCATCCGCCCCAGCTTGATGACGATTTCCACAACTATCTTTGGCTTGATGCCCATCTTCTGGGCGACTGGACGAGGTTCTGACGTGATGCGACCGATGGCCATCCCGTCGGTCGGCGGCATGGTGGTCAGCCTACTCGTCACCATCTTTATTGCACCCTGTCTATTCTGCGCGGTGGAAGAGTGGAAGTGGAAGCGGGCGCACCAGCTCGCGTCGAAAGGAGCCGCCACATGACCATGGCACCCGCCATCGCGTCACAACCAAAGGGTGAAGCCTGGCACAGCCAGGCTGCCGAGGATGTGCTGGCGAAACACGGCTCGGCAGCGACCGGACTTTCGGCGCAGGAAGCAGCAAAACGCCTCGCGTCTGACGGCCCGAACGAGTTGAAAGAGGGCAAGCGCATCGGCCCGCTTCAGATTTTCCTCGGCCAGTTCAAGAGCCTCATCATTTGGATTCTCATCGCGGCGGGTGTCATCTCTGGCGTGTTGGGCGAAGTGGTGGACGCTATCGCCATCCTCGCCATCGTCGTCCTCAACGCCGTCATCGGCTTCTACCAGGAATTCAACGCGGAGAAATCCATCGCCGCGCTCAAGAAAATGACCGCGCCGCAGGCCAAGGTGCGGCGCGACGGACAAGTTACTTCGATTCCTGCGTCGGGAATCGTCGCCGGTGACATCCTCACACTGGAAGCCGGCGACTTGGTCGCGGCTGATGCCCGGCTTCTAGAAGCGGCTTCGCTCAAGTGCATCGAGTCTGTGCTGACCGGCGAGTCGGAGGCGGTGACGAAGCAGCCTGCGACGTTGGAACAGGGCGACATTCCGCTCGGCGACCGTGAGAACATGGTGTTCATGGGAACGAGCATCGCGGCGGGCACCGGCCAGGCCGTCGTTGTGACCACGGCGATGAATACTGAGTTGGGCCGCATCGCTGGAATGATTGAAGAGGCGGGTGCGGAGGAGGGGACACCGCTTCAGCAAAAGCTCGATTCGTTCGGGCGCATCCTTGTCTGGGCGGCGTTAGGCATCGTCGCGCTGCTCTTCGGGTTGGGGCTGCTTCGGGGGACGAAGCTTTTTGAATTAACAATGACCTCGGTCAGCCTCGCCGTGGCCGCCGTGCCGGAAGGGCTGCCGGCCGTGGTTACGGTTTCGCTCGCGCTCGGAGTGTTGCGAATGTCCCGCCGCCGCGCGCTCGTGCGCAAACTGCCGGCAGTTGAGACACTCGGCTCGACGACCGTCATCTGCACGGACAAGACCGGCACATTGACCGTCGGCGAGATGACCGTGCGCTCTCTCTACGTTTCCGGCCAAAGCTACGAGGTCACCGGCGAAGGTTACCGGCCGGACGGCGAGGCGCGCTTCGAGGGCAAGAAGGCCGAAGCCCAGCACGCTGCGCCGTTGCTCGAACTCGCGACCGTCCTCCTTGGTTGCAACAACGCCCATCTCGTTGAAGAGGAGGGCAAATGGAAAACTGTCGGCGATCCAACCGAAGGCGCATTGCTTGCCGCCGGTCGCAAAGCCGGAGGCGACCGCGAGCGCATCGAGAAGGAACTGCCGAAGCATCACGAAATACCCTTCGACTCCGACCGCAAACTGAGCGCGGTGATTCGCAAACTGCCAGACGGGAAACTCCGCGCCTTCATCAACGGTGCGCCCGACGTGTTGTTGGAGCGCTGCTTAGACCTTTACACCAGCACCGGCGTCCGTCCCATGAGGGACGAGGATCGCAAGCACATCGCCGCGCAAAATACCGCGATGGCGCAGCAAGCCCTGCGCGTGCTGGGCTCGGCTTATCGCGACCTGGACAGCGCTCCGCCCGCCGACCTCACTTCGGACGCCGTGGAGCACGATCTCGTGTTTGTCGGCCTATCGGGAATGTATGATCCGCCGCGTCAGGAGGCCAAGGACGCCGTGGCAAAATGTCGCGCTGCCGGCATTCGGGTGGTGATGATTACCGGTGACCATCCGCACACCGCGACGGCCATCGCGCGGGAAATCGGCATCGCTTCAGCCGACGATGTGGCCATCGCGGGTGTCGAATTGGACAAACTGTCCGACGACGAACTCCACAAGCGCGTTGAGAGGATCGCCGTCTATGCCCGCGTCACCGCCGAGCACAAACTGCGCATCATTCGCGCTTGGAAAGCCAACGACGCGGTGGTCGCGATGACCGGCGATGGCGTGAACGACGCACCCGCCATCAAAGG
>DLVS01000515.1 GCA_003445095.1 Verrucomicrobiales bacterium | reverse complement strand
CACAAAGCCATCGGTCCCGTCCACATCGGAGAGGGCGTGCATATTGGCGAAGGGACGGTACTCGAACCCGGGGTCATGATTGTTGGGCCGGCGATCATCGGGAAGAATTGTGTCCTGCGACACAATGCCTATCTGCGCGAGAACTGCCTGATCGGCGACGGTTGTGTCGTGGGAAATTCCTGCGAAGTGAAGAACTCCCTGTTTTTCAATCGAGCCTCGGCGCCGCATTTTAATTACGTTGGCGATTGCATTTTGGGCTACAAGGCCCACCTCGGGGCCGGATCCGCCCTGTCCAATCTCAAACTCGACGGCAAGAATATTTGGGTGGAAGGCGACAACGGCGTGCCGCTCGACACGGGCTTGCGTAAGTTTGGCGCCCTCTTGGGGGACCACACGGATATCGGCTGCAATGCGGTTCTGAACCCCGGCTCGGTCATCGGGCGTAACTCAATGATCTATCCCAACCTGTCGTGGCGCGGATTTCTTCCCGCCAACATGATCGCCAAACATAAGGCGCGGCCGGATGTCATTGTTCGGCGTCCCCGTGAGGAATGAACCGCGGGAATCGCGTCATTCCAAATCCGAGGGCCGGCGCCGAGCCGGCCTGCCCCTTTCCTACTTCGACCTACTTCGTCGGTGCCAACGGCAGGGGCTCCATGGTGAGTGGGTCCCGCAGGGGCACCTGCGTCAGCGGGCCGGACGAAAGTTGTTGAAACGTCATCGGATGGTTGGCGTCACCTTTCGAGATCTCGCCTTCTTGTCCCACCATCAGAATTACGGCTCGATCCGGGTGCAAATACTCTTTGGCGACTCGCTGAACGTCTGCCTGCGTGACGGCTTCAATGCGCGGCCGCCATTGTTGCCAATAATTGGGGTTTCGCGCGAAGCGCCCCGTGAATTCATCGCGCGCAAACAGGTTCGCCACCTTGGCCTTGGTGTTGAAGTTTTCCGGGAACGTGTCCACGAACGATCGTTTCGCCGTCACCAACTCTTCCTCCGTCACCGGTTTAGCAGTGATTCGGCCCATTTCTTCGAGGACGATACTCGTGGCGTAGAGCACGGAGCGGGACTTCGAAGCGAAGCCAGCGTGAAACGCGAGTGGAAAATAAACACCGCCGGGAAAGCTGGTTCCCGCCCCGTATGCCAATCCTTCATCGGACCGCACCCGATTCATCACGCGTGAGGTGAACCCGCCGCCGCCCAGGATGTCGTTCATCACTTGAACGGTGAGGAAGTTAGGATCGTCGCGCATGACCCCAGGAAGCAGAATGGCAACGCGACCTTGATTGACATCCTTGTTGACGAAATAAATGCCGGGCTTGGCCATGGCGATATTGGTGGGAATCGGTGGCGGGCGTTCTCCTTGGAAAGGCCAATCGCTGAAGAGCTGTTCCAGTCGGGCAATCATGACATCGCGCTCGAAGTCGCCGCTGGCGGCGACAACAAAGTTCGTCGGGTGAATCCAGCGCTGATGGAACGCCTGAAGATCTTCTTGAGTGATCGCATTGACACTCGATTCCGTGGTGTAACGGCACGCCCAAAAATTGGTGCCATAGGCGAGAAACTCCCGCTCGCGTCCTTCGATGGCCGTGGAATCGTCGTTGCGCTGCTTCATCGCCTGAAGGCTTTGCTGGCGATAAAGATCGAGTTTGTTCTGCTGGAAGCGCGGCACCGTCAGAACCTCCCGAAGAATCGCCAAACCTTCCGGCAGGTCCTTCGACAAGAGATTGAGGCTAACGGAGCCGGAGTCGTCGCCAATGCTCGACCCAAGATTGGCGGCGAGGAAGGCCAGGCGTTCTTCCAATTCCTCCGCCGTCTTCGATTTGGTGCCACCACGCGCGAGCAAGTAGCCGGTGAATTCGGCAAGGCCTTCTTTCCCCTGCGGATCAAGATATCCGCCGCTACGCAGCATCACACTGATGGTTATTAGCGGCAAAGTTCGGTCGGGGACTACGTAAGCAATCGGTCCCGCTTTCAGGGGGACTCGATAGTTCGCCGGGTTCGGTGGCTCATACGTCAGCGGCGGAAAGGTGAGCTTTTCGGGGCGATCCGGAATCTCGGCGGCGACCAGGGTCGCGATGTGCGTTGCGGCGAGTCCGAGGGTAAGAGACAAAAAAGTACGGAGAGTCATGATGGAAGTGGAGAGTGCTCGCGTCGAAAGCGAAACTTGCGATTGCGGATACTGAAAACCTCGGCGACGCCTTGGGAGAGGAGGAGATGCGAGTCTCGATTCTACCAGTTTCGTTTCACCTAAAAACCGGGACGTGGGCAGCCCACGCGACGCGGAATCCGGTGGGGGATGACGGGAAATTGCGATCATGCTGGGTTACCCCTTTGGGCTATTTCTTCTCCAGTTCCGCGATGCGCTCGGCGACCTTCTTTTGAATCAACTTTTGCAATTGTTGGCGCTTGGGATCGCCTTGGCCGGCTTGGGCCTCCATTTGTGCCAGTTGTTGCTTCAACTTCGACGCGTCCGATTCCGAGTTGAGCGCGTCTACGATGCGCCGAATGACCGGTCGTTGTTCGGCACTCAGCTGAGCCAAGTCGGGATCGTCACCTGAGGCACCGGTTCCAGGCTTCCGCGTGTAAATGGCCACCGCGCGGGCCTCCTTGGTAAAGTAAGTGTTCGCTACTCGTTGCACATCGGCGGCGGTCACGGCTTGAAGTTTGGCATTGGATTCATTGACTTCACGCCAATCTCCCAGTCCTTCATTTTGCAGCACTTGGAAGAAGATCGCGAGATTCGTGGTCAGCTTTCGGTATTCGAGCGCCGCGAATTGATTCTTCACTTTTTGCAATTCTTCGTCGGGCACCGGTTCGGTCTTGAGTCGTTCTAATTCGGCGTAGATCGCCGCCTCAACCTCTTCCGGCGTTTTTCCATCTTTGGCCTCGCCCCCAATATTGAACAAGCCGGCCCATTTACGGGAATCCTGCTGCGCATACGTTTCGGTGGCGACTTCTCGGCCAAGGACCAAACCCTTGTACAGGCGGCCGGTGCGATTGCTGAGCAGCAGTTGAAGAATATCGAGCGGATAACTGTCGTGGTGTTGGAAGCCGACCGTCTTCCATAAGATATCTACCTGGGGATTTGTCTCCGCTTCTGCGTACATTCGTTTCTCGGCCAACTGCGGCGGCTCCTGCGTGGTAACTTCTGGGGGCGGTTGGGTGCCGGCGGGGATTCGGCCGAAATAACGTTGAACCATCGCCTCGGCTTCATCCGGCTTGAAGTCGCCCACCAGGATCAACGTGATGTTCTGCGGCTGATAATAGAGGGCGTAAAAAATGTCGGCGTCCTTCTTCGAAATGTTCGGGATGTCGCTCGGCCAGCCCAAAACCGGCCACATGTACGGATGGGCAATCCAGAACATCGCGTTGAATTCTTCGCCGAATTTACCGATGGGCGTGCTTTCGACCCGCATCCGGCGTTCTTCATACACCACGTCGCGTTCGGCATAAAACTCGCGGAAGACGGGGCGGAGCAGGCGTTCGCTTTCCATCCAACACCAGAGCTCCAGCTTGTTGGCAGGAACGGTGATGAAATAGCCGGTCATGTCTTCGCTGGTGAAGGCGTTCATGCCCGAGGCACCGGCGATCGTGTATACACGGTCGAATTCGTTCTTTACCAGCAACTGGCGTTGTTCATCCATCAACTTCTTGAAGTCGGCTTCGAGCTCGCGATAACGCGGGGTGAAGTTTTCCTGCTTCGTGACATCGCCCACTTCCCCCCGGCGAGACGACGCGCGAAGATTGGCTTCCTCCTGACGCATCAAATCACGGACGCGTTCTTGTTCGGCGATCAACTCCAGATCGCGTTTGGCATCCTTGGTCCCGAGGGTAGGGGTGCCTTTGAACATCATGTGCTCGAATAGATGGGCGATTCCAGTGATCCCGAGCCGCTCATTCGCGCTGCCGACCTTGACCACCCAGCCGCCCGCGATGCGTGGTTCCTCGTGGCGCTCCACCATGAGTAACTTGAAGCCGTTGGGCAGGCGTTTCTCGATAACGGGGATCTGTTGGGCGACAGCCGAACCGAGGGCTAACGCGGTGGCTAGCAGGAGACAGGCAAATTTCATAATCGCGTTGGCCGGTAAAGAACTCTCGAAAAAGCAAAGCTCAAAGAAGAAAGTTTGCTGGCATCCGGGCTTCAGCCCGGTCTAGTCCGCCTCAGTCTGCGGGGTCGGCGGGACGGAAGTATCCTCGGTCCCCTGTGAGACTCGCCCAGAAAGCCAGCAACCTTTGCTTTGCGACTTCCGGCTACGTCCCCCGCGGTTTCCGGGATGCCAACGTGGCCAAAGTGTCTCGAAGGGCGGCCGCCGATACGCAACGACCATGAACCGGACCTGATGTCGGACCAGCGATCCGAGAAGGCGTAGTTCACTTTCGGAAAGCGGCAAAACCTCGACCACGGCGCAAACTCCGGCTGAGCCGCTCCGGCGGCAGAGATTGAAGAGAAATCAGGGCGCGGCGAACGTTCTCGGGCTCTGCCTCTGGATGAGCCTTCCTGACCGCTTCGACATCCGCCGCCAGCCGTCGGGCCCACTCGATGGCGGGGATTGGTTCGCGCAAACTTTGCGGAAATCGAACCTGTGTTGCTTCATTCCGAGACACGATGGGATGCTATGGCTTTCACGCGGAGAGGTCGAGCTTCCTTCCGGGCCACCGTGGTTGACGGTTTAGACGTGCTCGCAGATAAGGCGTGCATTGGTTAAGAAGACAAATGTCAGTTCGAGGTTCTAACTTTTGACGATTTAATTTCTTTCCCGAAGTGTAAATCACGTGGGGAAAGGACGCGCTGGGAAACCTCGGGTTGCGGCCGGGCCACTCGGCCGGCGGATTGGAGCAGGAACCGTCACTCTATTTCCAAATCAATAAAATGGCCCCACCAGCCATCACCGTGGCGCCGGCAAGACGCCGTCGGAAATGCGCCTCGCGGAAGACCGCATAACCCAAGACCACGCTCAACAGAGTCGAGAGCTGGAACAATGCGAGGGCGACCCCGACCGGCAGGTGTCGGAAGGTCACCAGCGTGCAGTACTGCATCAACCCGGTTGTGGCAATGAGAGCCGTCGGCCTCCACCATCCGAGACCCACCGCAGTACTATCGCGGCTCATCCAGGCTCGCATAAGCGGACGAAATCCCAGCGGCAGTGCCAGGAGAAATCCCAGCACGGCCCACCAGGAGAAGGCGACACCGGGACTCGAGACCAGGAGGGCACGTTTCAAAAACACCGCCTCTCCCGCCGATAGCACGAGTGCCATGAACCTCAGTTGAACCCCACGGTCATTAGCCAACCTCGCAAGGGCGTCGTGGGTCCTCTCCGATTTACCCAGCAGAAGCCAACTTCCGGCCAACACGAGTCCGATTCCCAGGAGGTCCAGCCCGCCGGGTCGTTCTCCCAATAGCAGCATTCCCGGAATAAGACTCACGACGGGCTTGTAGGAATTGATGGGACCCAAGACCGAAAGATCGGAGCGAGCGACGGCCTCCACAATCAACCAGTTGCCCGCGATCGCCAGAGCAGCCGCCAGTAGGCTGTAGCTCCAAAACTCGTGCCCGGACGGCAGCCGCTGGGTTGCGAGCCAAGGGGCCACCACCACGGAAAGCCCGGCATGGGTCAGCGTGATGATTGCGAGCGGCGCCACTCCCCGGACGGTGAGCAGCTTCTGCAACGCGTTTGAGCACGGGTTGGCAACGATACGAACGGCGACACAGAGCCAGAGTAGCACGGCGGGAATTGAAGAAACCCGAGCCTGGCTAGGCTTTCAATGGTACGTCGTCAATCCGCCGTCGTGAATACCTGCGGGTCCATCCAACAGTTCGTGTAGCGGGACAGAATAATCGCCATAGCATGTCGGCGAGGCGGCTCGTTGAACAATCGGCGCTTTGGCGCCGATAACGGCGGCCGAAAGGTCCGAGTCAATCGGTCTCACCAGGGTCTCGCGCCGAGGAGTGCATCGAAACGAGGCGCGAGATGAGGACGGCCATGTAAAAGAGCCCCGTGATGGCTTCGACGACAGCAAGCATTTTGGCGGCTCGACTCACCGGAGTGATGTCGCCGTAACCGACCGTGCACAACGTGATGAAGCTGAAATAGAATCCATTGAATCCGTCCAAAGTCGTCCCGGCGGCTGGGCTCGACGCGACGGCGAATGCCGACGGATTTAATCGAGCGACGGTTACGTAAAGCGGGGTCCATAAAAGTCCCAACATCAAAAAGCCAGCGATGCCAGCACAAAGCACGTTGGAATCAACTCTCGGAGCGCGCACGAGAAAGCGCAGGAGATGAGCCACGACAAATCCGAAAAAGATGACAGTCGGTAAGAGGAAGGCGACAGCGGGGACAAGATCAGGGCGGAAATGGTTAATCCATTTTCCCGCTAGGATTGGAGCGACCAAAACGACGGCGATAATGAATGTTCGGCGTTTTCCACCGACCGCCCGAACCGCAGATACCATCACCACCGTTAGTAGGATTGCTTCAATCAAGTCACCGCCGGGTAAGTCTTCGACGAACGGGGAGGTCAAGATGAGCAAGACCAGTGCGATGAGTAACCTTACCGCGGAGTGGCGCGGATCATTGAGGCGAGATGGATCTAGCTTCATTTCCTTCACTTATTCGAGCGCTTCGATCGCACGCCGCGGCTCTTTGGGAGCAACCCTCGAAGGCGACAGCGAGAGGACGGTGATCGACCAAGTTGGTCATGGTTGGTTTTTCTGATAGCCGGAGTTGTCCACCGTCACCTTCAGGTTCTTGCTTTTGGAGTCGAGCACGTACTGGGAAGGATAGGTGGTCCCATTCGCGAGCGCGCCGAAGGTCACGGCCAAGGTTATCGGGTCCTTGTCCGAATCGAGGTAGCTATTCACGTTGGCCGCCAACGGATGGTTGTTATTAAGGTCCACCTCCAACGATAGGCTGTCGCCTTTCTTGAGATAATCGGTGAAGGTAAGACGGGCGCGCTTGCCTGGGTCAATCGGTTGCACGGTCACACGTCCAGCCTCCTTGGCCGCTTGGATCAGTGCCGGGTTCGGGGGCATATATTTGTGCACTAAGGCCACCGCTTCCTTCATGAAACCGGTCAGCTCTTCTTGCTTACGTTCCGCGATCCTCCGGCGTAACAGGCCGCGTGGTTCTGCCGGAGGCGCCTCGGGCGTGAGGGCGACCTTGGTTAGGGCGCCATCGAGTCCGTAATAACAACGTTCCTGCTTACGGGACTTTTCTTCCCCGTTAAGGGTAACGGTCGTGGTCTGGATCCACTGATACTGTTTCAAGGCGGCCTGACTCGCGGCCAGATCGGCTTTGAGCGCGGTGACGCGTTCGGCGGGTGTTGGTTGCTGGGCCAATCCCGCGACAAGGACAGCAACGAGAGCGAATGAGAGTATTATGGATTTCATGGGGCTAGCTTTCAGAAAGATAGGAACGTTCTACATGCTGGTGCAATCCTTCAACGCCGATCGAGCACAGCGAATGGTAATCGAACCCACCGGGCCATCCCGGCCGGGAGTGGAGGATCGCTGGGAGCGTTTCATGGGCAATGACGATAAGCTCAGGATGACCGAACCGACTCATCACTTGGAACGTTTGGGAGGTTCCTCTCGTGACGCCAGTCGAATTCCATCCGCCTGAAATTGCGCCAAAAGCGTAAGGTTCAGCTTCTCGTTGAACGCCGCGAAGCGCGCCGAGTCGGGCGGATGATACCAATAAGTCATCACCAGCGAGAGCGCATCCGAACCGAAACCCGAAATATGAGCCTTGGGGGGACGACTGGCATGGATCCCCTCGTGACTCTCCAGCGCGGCGCGAACAATCTCGAGCGCGCGCTGAACCTTCTCCGGTGAGTTGTCCGGCGCGAGCTGAATGGTGTGGCTGTGGCGCAGGTGGGCGCGGCGACTGATATTTTCTGAATCCTGGTTGGCGATATCCGCATTACCGATCGTCACGACGTGCCCGGAATTCAGACGTAGCTTGGTCGATCGAAGACCGATCGACTCGACTTGGCCTTCGTAACCTTTGACCTTAATCGTATCACCAACTTCAAACGGCTTATCGAGAATAATCATTAGACTCCCGAATAGATTCTTCAGGCCGTCCTGGGCGGCCAAGGCCACGGCCAGACCACTGACGCTAGCGCCGGCCACGAGTGTCGTTAACGGTACGCCGAGGTAATGTCCGCCTTCGAGGATCGCTATCACGGCGCCGGCAACGCCACACACGCGGATCACCAGTTGGATCAGTTGGGCATCCATACTGCGAGGTCGGAACCAGCTCAGGGCGCCGACGGCGGTCGCAAGCCGATTGGCCACTCCGATGATCACGCCGACCAGCGCGGCGAGCGAGATCAGGTCGAGCGCGAACGCGATCGCGATAAAAAGTCTGCCCGTAATGAAAACTCCCTGATCGAGAAAATAGGCCGCCAGTCCGGGAACGAGCATGGCGATGATCGGGAAGACGATCCCGAGATAATAGCGCGGGCCGGCTGCGGTGCCGGAAACCTTCCCCCCGAGGCGGTACGTCCCGATCATGAGGGCGGTGGCCACCAGGAGCGTGAGGACAAGGCCAAACCATTGCCAAATCGTGTGGTCGCCCCAGCGCGCCTTCGCCCAGTCAGGCAGTGCGCGAATCAGACCGCGGGGAATCAACCAGCCC
>DLVS01000372.1 GCA_003445095.1 Verrucomicrobiales bacterium | reverse complement strand
GCGATGACGACGAGGAGTTCGATCAGGGTGAAGACGGAGCGAGAAGCGAGTAGTGAGGGGCGGGAAGCGTAACCGGCCGAGGGCCGCGGGGGCGGCGGTCCGGCAGGCGGACTGCGGTGCCGACCGCGCAGTTGCTCGGGCGAGCGATTCGGCGGGTTCATGATTCCGTTCTCCGGGGAGTAACACGGACGGGCTGGGAGCCTTTTTGAATTTATTTCGCTCGGAGGCGTCACCAAGGGTCGAACCAAACTGCGGCTGGAGCTTCGTTGCGAGGTGAAAAGCCGGCGTACTCCACTACGCTCAGCGCATTCGATGCGTGGCGAGCGGATCGGGCGGTAGCGTTGTGTGGCATGGAGGACGTAGAACAATAATCCTTGATCCTGGCACTCGCGGAGTCTCCTGGCCCCGTGTCCTGGTTTCCGTCACCTCGCTTGGCCAGCCCGGTCAATCTCATCAAGCGAGGGAGCCCACCACAGGCGCAGACCATCTTTGGGGGGTACCCGTGGATCCCCCCGCGAAATCAGTGAGCCATCCGAACGAAAGCACAAGAAGCTGACTGCCGACGGATGCTCGGCCGAGCCGTGGGCAGTCCAATTGACGACTTGTTGGGGCGGCGACTGTTCGAGGTCCCACAGGCTGATCTGCCCCTCAGCATTGCCGGCTGCAACCCGGCGGCCGTCGGGCGAGAAGTGGATGGTGCCAAAATATTTCTTCGAGCCCCTCAATTCCGCCAGTTGCATGCCATCTTTCAGGTTCCAAAGTTTGATTCCAGGGTCGTAGCTGCCTGTGGCGAGCATTTGTCCGTCGGGCGAGAACGCCAGGCTGATGACCTGCTCGGAATGGCCCGTGTTGATCTGGTGGATTTCGCGCGCTGCCAAGTCCATCCATTGCACCCATCCACCGGAATAGCCAGCGGCGATCCGTCCGGCGTCGGGCGAATAATTGACCGAAAACATCCGCCGCTGGATCGAATCGAGGACTGTTTCTGTCGTGCCCGTCGTAATGTCCAGCAAGCGCACCGCGTCGTCGGAGGTGGCGTAAAGCAGATGGCGGCCGTCCGGGGCAAAACTCAGCACGTTCTGGTCTTTTTCCGTCATCCGTGGACCTTCAGACAGACGAGCGAGGGGCTCTCTTTGTGCTCCGTCTCTGAATACCACCAGCTTTCCCACCGCTCCAAGGGCCACCCGCATCCCGTCGTCTGACACTGCCGCGCTGGGGACCAACTCTCTGGAGAACATCCATTCGAATTCGTTGTCCCGCGTTGCGTCGCCTGACACCCCTGCGTTGGAGACGCCTGACGGGGGTGCGAACCATGCGCCCGTGTTTCTCGTCCGTCCGGTCGCCGAATCGGAAACGGCCCAGTGTCCATTCGCATGGAGCACTAGGAGTTCGCTGCCGTCGCGCGAGAGTACTGCTCGCACGCGGTCGTTGGGCAATAGCCCCACCCGATCCACCGCCGGATTCCAGGTTGAGGAGCTGCGTCGTTCGGCAGTGACCGGGGTGTCGACCTTTGCTGTAGTCGTCTTCGCCAGTATCGGCCAGACACGGATGGACTTATCTTTGCTAGCAGTAATCAGCCTGCTTCCGTCCGGCGTAAACCGCGCCGCCCAGACCTCGAACTCATGCCCGCGCAATGTGACCACTTCAGCCCACGTGGCGGTGTCCCAGAGTTGGACGCGTTGGTCCATGCTGACCGTGGCCAGCAGCCGTCCGTCCGGGGAAAACGCCGGGCTAGCGCTCCAGTCCTGCTCAATGGTTTTTTCGATATGTGAAACGAGCCTGTGCGAGGCGACATCCCAGACGTACAGCCCGTCTATTCCTGCCGCGGACAACAGACGGCCATCCGGCGAGAACGCCAATCCCAGGCTACCTGCCGCCGTGTTGAACGTTGCCAAGTCAACCCGGCTGCCCCAGTCCAGAAGATGAATGGGGGAATTCCAGTTTCCCTCGTCGTAGGCGAAGAGGCGGCCGTCCGGGGAAAAAGCGGCGGTGGCGATCCAGAGGATCTCCTCGTGCGGCTGGCGCGAAATTTCAACGCGGACTCCGTTGCCCGGATCGATCAGCCAGACTCCCTCGGTGTCTCGATAGACCAGTTGGCTGGCGTCCGGCGTGAAACGAACAAAGCCTAGGGGAACGGAATTGGTCCGGGCGAACCGGACCTTCTTCGTAACCAGATCCCAGATCCGCAGGACATTCTCCATGTCGCTGGTGGCGAGCAACTGGCCGTCGTGCGAAAGGTCCAGGTCATGTAGTGCATCACTATGGAGCAGCGACCCGATCTGCCGCCGCGAGTCAAGATCCCAGATACCGACCGTGTTATCTTTGCTCGCGGAGTAGAGCGTGTGACCGTCCGGCGCTATTGAGATCGCAATAACCGCCTTGGGGTGGCGGCCGAGGGTGAACAGTTCGTCGCTGCGCGCCTGCTGCCATAGCATCCGCCATTCCCAGCCGCGCAGGTCGCTAGTCGAGCTGGAATTTTCAGGCAAGTGCTTGCTTAGAAGCGCCACGGCCTGGCCGCGGTTGTTTTCCTCCAGCGCCCGCGCGGCCAGATGCATATCGGCGGCGTAGAGGTTGCGTCGGGCGGCAAGTTCCCCGGCTACGGCGCGTTGACGAAGGGCGGCTTCGCGACGTGCTTGCCGTTGAAAGAACAGGACGGCCCCAATCGTCAACAGAACGAACATCGCAGCGACTGCGGTGACTTTCCGGCCTCGCGCCAACCGCCGCTCCAAGGCTTGCGAGCGCTTCACTGACTTGCCGCTTTGCAGTAACAGCAGGTCATCCCGCATCTCACCGGCGCTCCGATAGCGCAGTTTCGGGTCGCTCTGACACGCCTTCAAGATCACCGCGTTAAGTTCGAGCAGTCCCGAGTCTGTGGTTGTGCCTTCACCGATTAACGTGGGCAGTTGCGGGAAGTCATGCCGGTCTTTCCCCGTCGCCAACTCGTACAGCACCTTGCCCAGTGAATAGATGTCGGCCTGCACCGTGCCCGGTCCTTCCGGCGGAATGAATCCTTCCGTACCTACAAATGACTTCGCCTCGGCCTGCTCCGCCACCAGTCCGATGTCCGCCAACATCGGCTGCTCATGGACGAAAATGATGTTCGAAGGTTTGATGTCCCGGTGGATCAAACCGTGGGCATGCAAATGGCCCAACGCTTCGGTCAATGCCAAGGCCAACTTTAAACAGCGCTCAAACGGCAAGTGTCCGTGGGCATCGAGTTCCGTGCGTAGGGTCTTCGGCGTGTAGTGCTC
>DLVS01000597.1:5589-12321 GCA_003445095.1 Verrucomicrobiales bacterium | reverse complement strand
CCAGTCCTTGGCGAACTTGCCGTTCTGAATGTCTTTCAACGCCGCCTTCATCCGTTTCTTGACTGAGGCGTCGATAATCTTGGGCCCCACGGACACGTCACCCCATTTGGCCGTTTCGGAAATCGAGAAACGCATGCCGGCAATCCCCGCCTCGTTCATCAGGTCCACAATGAGTTTCAATTCATGGAGGCACTCGAAGTAAGCCATCTCGGGCGAATATCCCGCCTCCACGAGGACCTCGAATCCGGCTTGCACCAACGCGCTGGCGCCGCCGCACAGGACGGTCTGTTCACCAAACAAGTCGGTCTCGGTCTCTTCCTTGAACGTCGTCTCGAGGACTCCCGCGCGAGTTCCTCCGATGCCCTTGGCCCACGCCAGGGCGATCTTCTTCGCATCCTTGCCCGGGTTTTGATAAATCGCGATCAAGCTGGGGACGCCTTTGCCTTCGGTATACTGTCGACGAACGATGTGTCCCGGACCTTTGGGTGCGACGAGGATCACATTGACGTTCGGAGGCGGAACGATCGTTTTGTAGTGGATGGAAAAGCCGTGACTGAAGAGGAGCGTTTTGCCCGGAGCAAGATTAGGGGCGATGTCCTTTTCATAGGCGGCGGGCTGCTTCGTATCGGGCAGCGCGACCATGATGACGTCGGCCAGCTTGACCGCTTCGGCGGTAGGAAATACTTCAAATCCCTTCTCACGAGCGACGGCGATCGACTTCGAGCCTTCATACAACCCAACGATGACCTTGCAGCCGCTTTCCTTGAGGTTCAGCGCGTGGGCGTGGCCCTGTGAGCCAAAGCCGAGGACGGCGAGGGTTTTGCCTTTGAACACGCCGAGATCGGCGTCCTTATCGGTATAGACTTTTGCCATGTTCGGAACGGAAAGTATCACAGACAGGAGAAGGCAGAAGCAAGCGCTGTTGGAGATTTGGAAGGTGGAAGGTGGGAGGTGGGAAGGCTTCCGCCGAGCCATACCCAGATAAGGGAATCGGCGGCCTGGACTCCACCGAGGTACGGCGAAGCGTCGTCCCACCGGCCGGCCGAGGGCTCAATAATTTCAGCGGAAACTTCGGCGCTACTTAACTGGAATATCTAGCGTTTGGAAGCCGTCTGGTCCTCCATTACATCCATGAGAGCAATTCCACGCTCCCCTGCCGCCGGCTTCACGCTCATTGAACTGCTGGTCGTCATCGCCATCATCGCGATTCTCGCGGGCATGTTGCTGCCGGCCCTCGCGAAGGCCAAAGAGAAGGCCAAAGCCACGGCTTGCATCAACAGCCTCCGGCAGATGTCCATTGCTCAGAATGTTTACGGGAGCGACTTCGGAGGACGGTTCACTCCCACGTTCGCCGTGCGGGGCGCCAACGTCGAACGCAAGGCGTGGTTCAACTTCCTCCAGCCTTACACCCAAACCACCAATTTGATTCTCTGCCCGAGCAAGACCAAAAAGTTCAAGGAAATCGTCGCCCTCTATCCGAGCGACCAGCGTGACAAGTCCGTGTCGAACTACGCCATGAACTTTGGGCTGGGAGGATGTGACTGGCCGGGGACTTGGGATGCCGCCCAATTCCCCCAGAGAAAAGACTCGTCGATTCGCAGCCCCGCCCAGGCCGTCCACCTTACCGACGGTGCGAGTCAACCGGTTGCCACCAAGGATCCGCAGAAGTGTGTCACCGTGAAGTCGCCCGAAAAGCCGGGCGCCTGGGTGTTGCACGATCCCGTCAATAGCTCTCCGTGCGACGGTTGTGTCGTGGCGGCGGCGAATCAGGATCCCAACTGGGGCGGACCTCATCTCCGGCATTCCGCCAAAAGCAATGTGGCTTTCGCTGATTCCCACGTGGAGGCGATGCTGTCTTCGAAGTGGTATTACGGTGGTTCGCCATGGCTGAAGGCCGATGGAATAATTCAGTGAACTTGGACTGCGGAGGCATGGCTCCGCCTTGGCTTCACCGCCGCTGGGCCTCTGGGCGAGGACTGACTCCACGCGTCAAATCCAAGGCACAGTCGTGCCAGCGCAGTCCAGGGGTCCAGGGAAGCATCCGGTCCCAAATCTGGACCACGGACCCGGTAGGGCTGCCGCGCTGCGGCGGCCCCGCGCCCATGGCGCGGTCTTTCGCAACGACGTGAGGAAAGAATTCGACGTGTCACTGCGAAAGACCGGCCCGGAGCTGCGCCCGGCCGGGGACGGCGCAGCGCGCTATCCCTACCGTTTGATCGGTTTATGATCGAAGTGTGGGGATCTTGGGGCGTTGTTGCGAAATGGAGAGTGCGCGTCCTCCCGTCCGCGACCACTCGGTTCGGCGAGCGTTCTGACACTGTCGCGACTCGTTGACCCGGGCATCGGCACCCCGTAATCTCCTGCCGCAAATACTGGGCCTCGCCCCGAATTGCCTTCGGGGCGTTTTCGTTCCGGTTCCCAAATTCACATGGCCAATACGATTCTGGTGGGCGCCCAATGGGGCGATGAAGGCAAGGGCAAGATTATCGACGTCCTCACCGAACAGGCTGACATCGTGGTGCGGACTCAGGGCGGCAACAACGCAGGACACACGGTTTATATCGGTCCAGCCAAGTACGTGCTGCACCTCATTCCGAGCGGAATCCTTCGCCCCGGGAAAGTATGTGTCATCGGAAACGGGGTCGTGATTGATCCAGTGCATCTGGTGAACCACGAGATCGATGGGCTGCAAAAACTCGGGGTGCCGGTGACGCCCGAGAATCTGCGAATCTCCGAGACGGCGCATGTGGTGTTTCCGTGGCATCGCGAACTGGACGGCCGGCGTGAGGTGCGCAAGGGCAAAAACGAATTGGGAACGACCAAGCGAGGCATCGGCCCCACTTACGGTGACAAGGCGGCCCGAGTGGGACTGCGCATAATCGACCTCATCAACCGAAAGCGTTTCCCAGTGAAACTGCGCGAGCGGCTCGAAGAGAACAACGAGGTCTTACAGGCTCTGGGCGCCCAACCGCTCGATTACGATCAACTGCTGGACGATTACTCCAAAGCCGCCGAGCGGTTACGGCCATTCGTAGGCAATACCGTCGTGTACTTGCACGAGGCTACCCGGCGCGGGGCCAATATTCTCTTCGAAGGCGCCCAAGGAACGTTTCTCGACATTGATCACGGCACGTATCCGTTTGTGACTTCGTCCAACACGACGGCGGGTGGAGCCTGCACCGGCTCAGGGGTTCCGCCGAACCGGATGGACCGAGTCGTGGGCGTGCTCAAAGCGTATACTACCCGGGTTGGTTCGGGACCTCTGCCCACCGAAAACGAAGAGATCGGTGAGCTGTTGCACGGGATGGGACGCGAGTTTGGCGCGACGACGGGGCGGGCGCGACGCTGTGGCTGGTTCGACGCCGTGGCGACCCGACACGCCGCCATGGTGAATGGCATCGATGAACTCGCGATTACCAACGTGGACGGCCTGGATACTCTGCCGACTATTAAAGTCTGCACCGGCTATCGGTTGGGTGAATCGGTGGTTCAGTATGTTCCCTCGGACTGTGAGTTGCTGGCTCAATGCGAGCCCATCTACCAAGAGTTTCCCGGCTGGCAGACTCCCACGGAAAAAATCACCCGCTGGGATCAACTGCCGGTGAACTGTCGGCACTATTTGCTCACGTTGGCCCAATTGACGGGGACACGATTGACGATTGTATCGGTAGGGCCGGCGCGCGAGCAGACGATGTTTTTGTGAGGTCCGGTGAGCACAGAAGCAAAACTTTCGGTCCTGGCCGCCGCCAACCTGCCGCAGCATGTGGCGATCATCATGGACGGCAACGGCCGGTGGGCGAAGGCGCGTCAGCGGCCACGCTTTGAGGGCCATCGAGTCGGCGCGCAGTCCGTCCGTGCCGTCGTCCGCGCGGCGGGGGAATTGGGAATCAAATATCTGACCCTTTACGCGTTCTCGGTCGAGAACTGGAACCGCCCCAAAGATGAGGTGGATACGTTGATGAAGTATCTCGCTCAGTATTTGAAGAGCGAAGCCCAGGAGCTACACCGCAACAACGTCCGTCTCGAATCGATTGGCCAGATTTGGCGCTTGCCCGAGTTCGTACAGAAACAACTGGCGGATACTCAGGCGGCTCTCTCGAAGAACACCGGTCTGACCTTGATCGTGGCCCTCAGTTACGGCGGACGGACCGAGATCGTGGAAGCGATCCGTTCTCTCGCTGCCAAAGCGCGGGCTGGGGAGCTTGAGCCCGCCGAGATCACGGAGCGGGTGGTGTCGGATCATCTGTACACCCGCCACTGGCCCGATCCGGATCTACTCATTCGCACCAGCGGAGAAATGCGGGTGAGTAATTTTTTGCTTTGGCAGATTTCTTATGCGGAGCTGCTGATTACTCCCACGTTATGGCCCGATTTTCGAAAGGCCCAACTCGTGGAATGTCTCGAAGATTACGCGCGTCGGCACCGACGTTTTGGTGGAGTTTGAGAGGTAGGGCTCTGGTGCTCAGGGGCTCCAGCTAGAACCAATGGTGTCCGCCAATTCCCGATTTCCGCGGCATAACCAGGTAGGGCAGCCGCGCTGCGGCGGCCCCGCGCCAAGGGCGTGGCATTTTTGCCCTGACGCGCCAGAGGAATCCGACCCGTCACTGCGAAAGACCGGCCCGGAGCTGCGCCCGGACCGGGAACGGCGCAGCGCGCCATCCCTACCGATTCAGATGGAGCAACAGTGGCTTTATTTCGGCAACACGCTGCCAGCAGCCTTGGTGGCCGCATCGGTCGCTTTGCTTGCCGCATCTTTGGCTTGAGCCGCTGCTTTGGTGGCCGCGTCGGTCGCGCTCTTTAAGGCATCACCAGCTTTGGCTTTCACTTGGGCCATGAGGTCGGAGAGCGAAGACTTTTGGTCGGCGCTCAAGCCAGCGTTGCTGGCGAGCGCTTGGAGTGAGGACCAAGCACCGGCGTAATCTTGAGACTTGATCGCGGTAGCGACCTTGTCCCATTCGGCTTTGATCGCGCCGGTCGCGGATGAGAAGGCCCCTTCGACCTTCGACAAATCGAGCGCTGGTGCAGCTGCTGAAGAAGAACCGTCAGGGCTGTCGCTTTTACTGCAGCCAAGGGGACCGGTGATCGCCAACACTGCACCCAGGGTAAGGAGAGATAAGTAATGTTTCATTTGGTATGTTTGGTCGGCTTGTCGCTAAGGTGACAGACCGGCGGGATAAAAGGCGGAGGAATCACAGCGGTCAACTTCGCCGAAGGTAAAGTGTGGCCTGGAAAGCTCCGTCACCGACCGAACTTTGACCGCAAGTATTCCCGACTCTGGGTGGCGATCACTTCAGGTCCTTCGTCGAACTTGAAGACCTCCACCGACACCGTCCCGTCATAGCCGGCCGAACGCAACGCCGCCGCAATTGGCCCAAAATCCACCTCACCAAAACCCGGTCCTTTCAAGTTTCGGTCGTTCGCATGGAAGTACGCGAACCGACCCCGAAGACCGTGGATCAACTCGGGGATGGGCGTGGGCTCAGAACACATGGCCTTGACGTCGAGCATGATTTTGAAAGCGGGCGAACCCACGCCATCGGTCACCGCCAATGCCTCGGCTGCCGTGGTCAGGAAGTTCGTCTCTGTCGGCGCGAGCGGTTCCAGGCAAATGGTGACACCAGCTTGTTCGGCCGTTCGAATGGCCTGGGTGAAGGTTTCTTGCGTCCAGCGAATGGCGTCCGGCAACGCTACGCCGGGAAGAACATCGCGACTCTTGGGTGAACCGAAGATCATGAATTGCCCACCCACCGCTGCGCAGAATTCAACCGCGGCCGATAGGTAGTCGCTCGTTTTGGCTCGTACCGCCGGATCGGGATGGTTGACATGGAATCCCACGGTGCGGGCCAGCACCCAATGAATTCCCGAGACCGCGAGGCCCGCGTCCTGAGCAGCACGACGAATCTCCGACCGTTGCGTTGGCGAGATGCCGGTGATTAGCGGCGCGAACGTGAACGGCGCCAACTCAATGGCGTCGTAACCCGCCCGTTTGGCGAAAGCGCAGGCCCGCTCGAAGGGCCAGTCCTGGAAGATCTCGTTACAGATCGCGAAGCGCACGCAGTGAGAGTATCCGAGTCGACGCCGCGCCCGAAGCCCGAAGTCGGACTAACCTGACCGTCGTTTGCGTTCTGGCCCGAGATGGAACCACCAACCGGGCGCGTCCCGAAGTCGTTGGTCGAGTTTCCGATCAAACCCGTCGGCCAGAAATGGCGCATCTCCCGTGTGCAACCTTTTGTTGCACCTGCAACAAAAGGTTGCACGGGCTTCGTTGGAGATGAGATCGATCCGCTGCCGCCAACTTTAGGAGGCGCCCCGCCTACCCCGCCAACCCGGTGTGGTAATGGTGGCTCGACGGAAACTGCCGGAAGCCTCATTCATTGGCGGTGCGCATCCTGGTCGTGGAAGACGAGGCGAAAGTGGCGCGCTTCCTCGAAATGGGGCTGAAGGAGCAGGCTTACGCCGTCGATCTGGCTACGGACGGTGAGGAGGGTCTCTACCGGGCATTAAACACCGCTTATGACCTCATCGTTCTCGATGTTGTGTTGCCCAAGAAAGACGGCTTCCAGGTTCTGCGCGAGTTGCGAGCCGCCCGCGGAGGGACGCCGGTTTTGATGCTTACGGCCAAAGCGGGTGTTCGTGATCGGATTCAAGGGCTCGATTCCGGCGCCGACGACTACCTTTGCAAGCCCTTCGATTTTGACGAGTTTCTCGCCCGCGTTCGGGCCTTGTTGCGGC
>DLVS01000597.1:0-5249 GCA_003445095.1 Verrucomicrobiales bacterium | reverse complement strand
GGAGAAGTCGTTACTCGCACCGCCCTCGCCGAACACGTCTGGGACGAGAATTTTGATCCATTCAGCAACGTGATTGACGTCACGATGCACCATGTTCGAGACAAGGTGGACCGAGACTTTGAACCACAATTGATTCATACCGTCCGCGGCGTCGGCTACGTACTGAAGATTGGTTCGCCGCCTTAAGGCTTTTTAATTCCCATTTAACGGTCCGTTCAGGCGAGGCCTACGAACATTGGCTGCGCGATGAAGTCTCTACGATTTCGACTGATTGGCGGCGTTGGCCTCCTGCTGGCGCTGGCAGTGGGCGGGTTTGCGTTGTTCATTTACTCCGTGACGGCCCAGTGGCTCACCTTCGACGTTGAAGATCGGGTGGCGGACAAAGCGGCTGTGTTCGCGGCTGGAATAAATAAGTTGGAACCTTCGTACACAGAATACCTCCAACGGGCGTTCAAGACGGACGCCATGGGCTACCATTTTACCATTTTCAATCTGGCCGGACATGAAGAGGGCCGGTCGTTTGGGAGCAAGGAACCGGTCCCGTTCGCAACCAACGCTGCTCGCCTCATCCGGGCAAAGAATTTTAGCCAAACCCGCAGTGAACGATTGGGTGGGCTTCCGGACTATGTGCCGACCAATCCGCCGGCGCAGTCCCTAATTGAGAGCCTCTCGGTTCGAAATCGACGCTTCCCAGATTACTGGCCTACCACCGCCTACTTGGAGCGAGTCCAAGGCGCCTCGGGTGAGACCTATGTGACCGCGACGATTCCGGTAAATTATTACCATGATACCGAGAAGCGCCCACTCATCACGGCGTGGGTTCAGGCGGCCGTGCCGCTGACGACGCTGACGGAGCATTTGCATTTACTTCGCCTTTGGTTGACCGGGGGCAGTCTCGCGGCGGTGGCCATTGGCTTGATTCTCACTTGGTATTTGACCGGCTTATGGTTGCGGTCTCTCCGTACGGCGGCGGAGTCGGCTGAACAATTGAGCACGGGTGATTTTGCCCGCCGGCGACTTACCGCGCCAACCGACGAGCCTGAAGTGGTTCGCCTGATCACTGCCTTCAACCGACTGCTTGATCGCCTGAGCGAATCGCATGTCGTTCAACAGCGTCTCGTGGCTGATGCCTCGCACGAACTCAGAACGCCGCTCACTATTTTGCGGGGAGAAATTCAGGTTGCTCTGCGAAAGGAACGCTCGCCAGAGCGGTATCGGGCGGTGCTGGCCAGCAACGGCGAGGAAATCGTCCGCCTGTGCCGCCTGGTCGAGAACCTGCTCGCGCTAGCGCATGCGGACGCCGGTGAGGCGGTGGTGAAACGCGAGCCTGTTGACTGGGGAGTTCTCAGTGCGGACGTCTGCGCCAAGTTCTCCGCCCTGGCGGACACTGGCCATACGGCCCTTCGCTGCGAAAGCGCCGGCACGGTGACCGTCTCGGGAGATGCCATCGCGCTCGAGTCAGTGCTAGCGAACCTCGTTGAGAACGCGGTGCGTCATTCGCCGCCGGACGAAGAAGTGCTGGTGCGTGTTTCGGAGGAGGGGCCGCAAGTGAAGGTGGAGGTCATCGATCACGGTGTGGGCATCGCGGCGGAACACCTGCCGTACCTGTTTGAGAGATTTTACCGCGTGGACAAGGCGCGCTCGCGGCAGTTTGGCGGCGCGGGTTTGGGGCTGGCGATAGTGAAGACGCTCGTGGAAGCGCACGGTGGCCGGGTGGAGGTGCGAAGCGAAGTGGGTGTTGGCAGCACCTTTACGGTGCGGTTGCCGCGCCTCGGGTAGGGCGGGTTAGCTTAACGTCGTCTATTTCGACTTAATCGCCCGTCATGGGCGGCGAGCGATACGCTCATCGGTCTATGAAGCACGCGGCCGCCCATCTGGCAAAGGTTCACGCGCCGGCCCGACGAAAAGGCCGAACTGTCGAACTTCCCGCGCCCGCAGGTGCTCTTTTCAATAATTGACCTATACCTTTCTGCCCATGAATAACTGCGGAAAGGGGTATTAGATGCGCCCCGCAGGCTGAAGAGGCTTGACCCACAACTCCTACAGTTGTAGGAACTGACCACGATGGCGACCAAACAAGCACACTTCACGTGGAGGGCAACCCCGGTCGTACTCATGCATCCGCGGGTCAACTGCGGCCGACCAATGACAGCGGAGCTTGCAGGTACGTGGGTCACGGAGAAGAGCGCACGCACCGAGCTTCGCGTTGTTGAGGTGGACGCTTTGCTCGCGATGCCAGCCGCGATCGTGGAACTTCCCGACTCAGATGCCGCCATCGCCTTCGATCGCAAAGTCTTCATGCTCACTCTGGCCGAGAGCGAACTCACATTTCCCGGTGCGGAGGCCATCGTGGGCAAGCGGAACGCTGGCATTCTCGACCCACGGGCTCGGGCCTTCGATGTAACGCTCTGCCTGCGAATGACGTCGAGCGCTCTGATAATACCTGCGATTATTCGGTCGACCGGTACAGTCGGGCGTACCGGCGAGATTGAATCGACCGGGATGGGCCGCGCCTTCTGGGAACCGCTTGGCGGGATCCAGCTGATGTGTGGTTGTCCGTCAAAACCGAGGGTTCCAAAACCAAAGTGCGGAATACGAGACACCACGGTGCTCTACGATGGTACGACGTGTCAGTTGATGTGCGTAAACTCGCCCCATGGGGGAGCAAGTGCGCCAGCGGGATCGCATGTCGATGCTGCCGGTCACATGTGGTAGCAACCCAATGAGGGGACCATTGGGTGATTTCACCTCGACTTGCGGCCGGGCGGCCTTTGGATTAGCGAATGCTCTATAGCGGGCATCGGGTCTGAAGTCGGCCGCCCAGACGATGGCCTGATGTCGTACGGGCTCGGGCCAGATCGGCATCGCCGGTGATGCCGCCAATGAGAAGCGAAGATTGCGCACCAGGTACCCGGCCGATCGGAAGCCGCCCGGCAGCTTTCTCGCCCGCCTCAAGTAGCCCGAACAAACTTAACGTCGTTTAATCTCGATTTAATCACCCGTTAAGGAGGGAAACGACATCTTTATCGGCCTATGAATCGCGGGGCCGGTTTTCTGGAGAGAGTCCGGGGGCTTGCTTGGGAGCTCATTCCGGCGCAACTGCTGCACATCCCGCGAATGGCGGAGAGGTCCTGGCTCGGCCGCCCGGGGAACCACTGTGTCGTGGTTGGCTTGCTCGTCGCATCCGTCCCCGCGGGTTCGGTCCAGGCGGCGGACCTCCTCTGGACCAATCTCACCGGCGGCAGTTGGAGCGCCGCGACTAACTGGTCGCCCAACCAGGTGCCCCAGCCCGCGGATCACGCGCAGATTACGACGCCGGGCAATTACACGGTGACGCTGAACCTGGATGCCAGTGTCGCGCAACTCACGCTCGGCGACGGAGCGGGGACTCCGACCCTGGTCATAGCGCCGGCCACCCGCCGGCTCACCGTTACCAACGGGTTGGTCGTCCGGGCTGGAGCGGTGTTACGACAGGGCGGAGTGCTTTCCGGCGATGTCGTGCGCGTCGAAGGTCGTTGTGATTGGACCGGGGGCACGCTCGTCGGGCTTCCCGGCGATCTCCTCCGTTTGGAAGTCGCCAATGGCGGGCGACTCAATCTCACGAACAACGCCACGCGGACGCTCCAGAACGCGATCGTCACCAATCTGGGAACTGTCCGCTGGACCATAGGAACACTGACGGCCATAGCCGGCACCAATGCTCTCCAGAATGCCGGCACGTTCGATTTTGACTTCGCGGCGGACACCGTTTGGACGGTTTCAGGGGCCGGCACCACGGCGCGAATCGAGAATCTGGCGGGTGGATTGCTGCATAAGAACGGCGCGGGCGATCTGACGTTGAATGCAGTCTTTGCCAATGACGGCACCGTACAAATCGACGGCGGAAGCATCGTCTTCCCTCGCGGTGGCACCAACCGGGCGCAACTGACGGTCGGAGCGGGGACCACACTCCAATTTTCTGGCGGACCAGTTGATTTGGAAGCGGGCGCGCTGTCAGGCGCGGGTACGAATCTGATCTCGGGCGCGGCCACCCTCGTCCGCCTGCGGCTTGGGGTGGCACTCGACTTTCCGGGCACGCTGTTCCTCGACGCCGGCGCGCTGGAATTAGGATCGGGCCTGCCGGTAACCTTGGGCGCGCTGTGGTTGGACGGTGGAATCCTTCGGGGGGGCGATACCGTTGACGTGAGCGGAACGATGACCTGGGTGGCCAGCACACTGGACGGCCCGGAAATCAATGCCCGGGGAACCCTGAGTTTTTCCGGCATAGGCTTGCGTTCATTTACCAGCGGAATGCTGAAGAACCACAATAGCGCCACGTGGTCCGGCGGTATTCTCCAAAAGGCTGGCGTAACTGCCGATTCGATCTTCGAAAATTTCGGAACCCTCGAACTGAACGGTGGAGGAAGTTGGAACAATACTTCGGGAGATCATGCGCGGCTGATCAATCGCGGAGTCCTCCGCAAGTCCGCCGGGGCGGGGACGACGCTGGGCTTCCGCTTCGAACAGCCCTCCGGCGGCCGGTCGGAGGTCACCAATGGAACCGTGACGTTTCACGGCGGCGGCTTCAGCACTGGCGTCTTCGAGTCGGGTACCAATGGAACGACTCGGTTTGACTCGGGAGCCTTCGAACTCCAGAGCGGAGCCGAGGTCCGCGGCGACGGCGTGCTGCGGATCGCTAACAGCACTTTTGACATCCAGTCTGGCGTCGTTTCCGTGGCCAATCACGGCCTCCTTGAGGTTGCGGGCAACGTCAGCCTGCGGCTCGCGGCGGGTCTGGTATTCATCGTGGACCGGCTGAACCTGGACGGTGGTTTCCTGGAGGGACCCGGACGCCTGGTGGTCGCGGGGCGAACGGACTGGCGTGCCACTGGCCTTCGCAACGGCATCTATCTGGACTGCCTCGGCGGACTAATGATGACCAATTCGCCGATCAGTTCACGCGGATTCAACCAAGCGACGCTACGCAACGCCGGGCTCGCCCGTTGGATCACGGGGCAGTTGGGATCTTCGACTGGCCCCGTGCTCATCACCAACGCGCCTGGCGGCACCTTCGAAGTCGGCGACGGAATGCGGTGGTCTGATCCCAGCAGTGGTTCCGCTCTGCTGGCCAACGACGGCGAGTTCATTCGGTTGGCGGGAGGCGGTGTCACTCATCTGGGTGGAGACTTTGTCAATCGTGGCACCAACGAACTGCGCGGACTATTGGAACTCAGATCCAACTCCGGGACTTATACGCAAGCCGCCGGTCG
>DLVS01000729.1 GCA_003445095.1 Verrucomicrobiales bacterium | reverse complement strand
CCGCTCTTCCGATCTTCACGAACGTCGAGATGACCACGGAGTTACCGCCGCCCGATCCAGTCTTCGATCGTATCCTGGTCGATGCGCCTTGCTCGAACACCGGCGTGCTGCGCCGTCGGGTAGAATTGCGGTGGCGGCTCACGGCCGATGAACTCGATCGATTGACCGAAACGCAATTTGCCCTCCTGGAGCAAGCGGCGTCTCGCTTGAAGCCCGGTGGGCGAGGTGTGTATTCGACCTGCAGCCTAGAAGCGGAGGAGAATTCGGCCGTAATCCAGCGCTTCCTCACGGCTCACCCTGACTTTATTCTTGAATCGCAACGTGCGCTGCACCCGATTGCCGATTCGGTGGATGGAGCATTTGTCGCTCTTTTGCAACGGCGCGGGTGAGCGTGTCTTGCCCGGAATCGCCGACCTCGATGCCCTTCTTCTCCGACAGCTTCCGCGAAAAAGTCCGCGCCGCGAATGACATTGTGGACGTCATCGGCGCGTCGATTCCCCTGAAGCGCGCCGGAGCCAACTTCGTGTGCCTTTGCCCGTTCCACAAAGAGAAGTCCCCCAGCTTCAATGTGAATCCCTCGAAACAGATCTTTCACTGCTTCGGCTGCCACGTTGGCGGCGATGTCTTCAAGTTCGTCCAGATGTACGAAAATATCTCGTTCCCCGAGGCAATCCAGCGCCTCGCCGAACGGGCGCGAATACCGCTAGAGTTTGAAGGCACCGCGGGCGCTCGCGAGCAGCGCGGCGTCAAAGATTCTCTCCTCCAACTTCACGAAGCCCTGTGCGTGCGCTGGCAGCAATGCCTCGCCAACGAGGCGGCGGGTCAAGTCGCCCGCGATTACCTCACCCAACGCGGGGTCTCGCCGGCGGCGGTCAGGGAATTTCGCTTGGGTGCGGCGCCGGACGCCTGGGACGACACGGTCAATTGGGCCAAGACCAAAGGCTTCGATCTCGCCCTCTGTGAACAGGCGGGACTGGTTATCAAGAAGGAAGACTCCGGTCGCACCTACGATCGATTCCGTGGACGTCTGATGTTTCCCATCTGTGACGAGCAAGGCCGAGTCGTCGCGTTCAGTGGGCGAGTTCTCCAGGGCGACGAGAAAACGGCGAAATACGTTAACTCACCCGAAACCCCGCTCTTCACCAAAGGCCGAGTACTCTACGCACTCGACAAAGCAAAGCGCGCCATTCTCGACGCTGGCCATGCGGTTATCTGCGAAGGCCAGCTCGACACAATCGCGTGCCACAGTGCCGGCGTGCGGAACGTCGTCGCGCCCCAAGGAACCGCGCTGACTCCCGAACACGCTCGCGTCCTTAAACGCTACGTCGATGAAGTGGTGCTGTGTTTTGACGGCGACAAAGCGGGTCGAGCGGCGAGCATTCGATCCTACGATGGGCTTTTGGCTTCTGGATTGGCCGCGCGTGTGGCCACGATTCCCGCTCCGGACGATCCCGATAGTTTTATCCGACAGCACGGTGCCGACGCATTCCGCGAAGTGCTCGGTCGAGCGGAAGGTTACTTCGATTTTTATCTGCGCCATTTAATGGCTGAAAACGACCCTGCCACCGACCGAGGCCGCACGGCGATCGTGCATGATTTGGCCGAGGCAGTGCAAAAAACCGGGAACGCGGTCCTGGTGGACACCTATGCGCAAAAGGCGGCGCAACGACTGGGAGTGAGTGTGGACGCAGCGCGAGCCGAATTTCGCAAGGCGCGGCGAGCTCTTCCATCTGCCGAGGCCTCTGAGCCGCCTCTCATGGAACCCGACGCCGAAGGGGCGTCCGAACCACCGCCTCAGTTGGAGCTATGGCTGCTGAAGTACCTTTTGTTATCTCCGGCTCTGAGCCAATTCGCGGCAACACATTTGGATCCCGAGTGGTTGTCACATCCCGTCGTTCGGCGGATCGTTGGTCTGCATTTCTCTGGCCACTCCGAATTGCCCAGCCTGCTCGCCCAACTCGAAGGAAACGACTATGCGCGATCGCTGGTGACCGCCGCCGCGAGCGAGCAACGGGCATTACCTAATCCGGAAGCTGCCTTGAGCGACGCTCTGATACGTCTACGCAACGTAGCCCTCGACCGACGCATTGCGGCGCTCACCACGCGCCTCGCTGATCCTGGCCTTTCCGATCAGGATCAAAACGAAACGCTAAGGGAACTTCATCAACTCCGGCTAGGCAAACGACAGCCGCTGAGCCCCATTCAAGACGATTGATCTCTGCGCGAACACCCTGATGGGGCGCACTCAACCATCTTCTCTCGAACAATCCAGAGACTGGTGGGGCGACGCTCTGCGGAGCCTTCCGCGGGTGAAGTCATACCCGCTGAACGTGGAAGCCGCCGATGGACGCGGATAAACGCAGATAAGATAATCGGAGAAACGAGTTGAAACGTTTGTTTTAAGTCTCACGGTTGGGAGGATTCAGCCTTTCAGAGTAAATGATCTATGATCAGCGTTTATTAACGTCAATCAGCGGTTCAATTCCCGTTTCTCGGGGCTGCCGTGAGGGCCCTCCGAAGTGGGACCCCAGAATGCGGAATTCGGAATGGGCACCACGGCGAAGCCGAGGTTCTCTCGACGCGACCACTCAACCTCGATCCAACGGACTCCTGACTCCCACGCCGGTTTACCGCGCCGTAGCCTCGCGCGAAGGCGGGGCTTCTGCATTACGTGCGTGTAGATCTGCGTCGTGGCCACGTCCTGATGGCCTAACAATTCTTGCACCGTCCGGATGTCTGCCTGCCGTGGCGAAAGCCGGGTACCCGAGTCCAGCAAGTGAGTCGCAAAGGAATGCCACCTCGAGGTTGAGGGTTGAGAGTTGGTGGTTGAGCCGGCTGAAGACTTCGTCAGTTTTGGCCTAACTCTCCAAAGACATGTTTAACTTCGAAAAACTGCAAACCTGGCAACAAGCCATTACCTTCGCTGACCTGGTATACCGACTGACTCGGAGCTTTCCAGTTGCCGAGCGATTCGGACTGACCGCTCAAATGCGCCGGGCGGCGGTATCCATTTCCTCGAATATCGCCGAAGGTTGTTCCCGTTCTTCTCGGACCGACTACGCGAAATTCTTAGAAATCGCGACGGGCTCGCTTTATGAAACGCTCTCGCAAGCCACGATCAGCCGAAATCAGGGACTCTTGGACGAGGCGCAATACCAACAAATCGACGAGGCCGCCGAGCAGCAAAGCCGGATGCTAACTGGGCTCCGCAAATCGCTCGGAATCCCATGCCGGCACTCAACCACCGTCTCTCAACTCTCAACCGCTTCCAGCACCTGGTTCTGGGTTGAGGCTCCGACGTGGCGTTCGGCCGCGAGGTGGGTCAGGAAGGCTCTCACCTCGGCGGCTCCCATCTCGCGGGGATGCCTCCGGCCATTCCAGACGATGAACCGCCGGATCAAGTCCACATAGGCTTCCTCGGTTCGCAGGGAGAACTGCCGGGACCGCGTCACCTCCCGGCACTGGTCCAGAAACCGGAGCTTGGGATTGGGAACGTAGCGTTCCAGCGGCCGGCGGGGCGGGGAAGGCCGCGGCTCGCTGCGAAAGTCGGCCGCCCGCGGCCGCCGGCCAGGTCCCTCAGGTCGAAACGATTCGGAATTCATCGCCCCATCGTATCCGAGCCTGCAGGCCCACGAGCCACCAGAAAACGCTCCCGAGAAATAGCGAACCGCCCGGTTCTGCCGAGTTACGCAGAACCCGTGCTGGCTCGATCCGGCGCAACCCCCACTCGGTCAGGGCCAAGCGACGCGAGTTGGGCGGCACCGCCCCGAATTAGGCGGAAGCGGTTCCAACGGCTGGCATTGCCCTCGAACTCTCAGCCGGAGTTGGGCGGAAGTGTCGTCGTCGTCGGCCAGCGTAAAGCCTTCTTTGAGATCGACATCCCCAGCGGGTTAGGCTTCCCTACCCTAAGTTATGCGGAACCTAGTTCCGTCCAATAATAGTTCGGCCGCACCGGAAATAGTTACGCTACTTGAGGAAATAACATATGGGCTTTCTTCGCAGTCTCGTACAGAAGCTTGGGCGCAGTTCAGATCACGAGAAGCTTTCTCTGACATACCAAGGACTGGTTGGCGCCGTCTTCGTAGAAGCCTTTCCAGGGGAGCCTGAAGTTGAGTCTCTCAACGAGGAGGAGAGGACGAGGCGAATACAACGTGCTCAGGATCTGCTCAAGCCGCCCAACGGTTCGCCCTCACCGCTTACCTTTGATCAAGTAGTTGACGTGGTAGCCGTCGCCAGCGGCAGACTTCAGGAACTCACTGGCGACTCCGCGGAAGTGGTGGATTCGCGAATTGCGCGCGTGCTGCAGGATCTAAAGATCAACCACCTTCAGTACACCAGTTCTGGTTGGCGACCAAACGTTATCGACCTACGTTCAGACGAGTACAGGGTCCTTGAACAACAGGCGGCCCGAGGAGAATTGTCCGTTCCGGAGATCCACGAACTACTTGCCGTCCTTGACGAAGCTCGCAGTTGGGGAACAGACAACTCATGGCCGCTCTTTCACAGTAACCCGCAATACGAAAAGATCCGAGCGATCGGGCAGAAAATAGATGAAAGAGGTGGCTATAGGGAGATGCAGGCGGCGTGCCTCGTCGTCAGAAGCGAAGATCAAGAACTGGCCTCGTTGCTCGAAACATTCTGGAAAGGTGTCGGAAAGTGGAGGTGATGACACCCGTGCGCAGTATGTGCAAGTTCCCGCCGTCGTTGGTAGTGTCCTAATTTAGGACACTACCCCGTCGTTTACTAGGCAGCGCGCTGCGTTGTCTGGAACGGAATGCGGAATCAACCATGTAAACAGCTTCAGTGAAGGGATTCTCGCCAGCACATGGTGACGTCGTACAACGCGGTGCCTGTCTGGAGGTTCTTCGCCGAACAATAAAGGGTGTATTGCTGC
>DLVS01000746.1:907-6205 GCA_003445095.1 Verrucomicrobiales bacterium | reverse complement strand
ACACGCAATTGTCACGTGCGTTCGGCTTCTCGGCCGGGGAAGCCGTAGAACGCCGCGTCCGTAACACCGAGGAGTCGCCAACTTGACCCAAAGTTTGGGGACAATTCGATCTTGGCACTGCGAACCGAGAATTTGACCCTCCGAGCTTGATCAACACCGAATTCATCATTCGCGTCCTATCGGGTTCGGCCCTGTTCACGTTGCTCCTGGCCGCTGGGCTTCGGCTCGCGCCGGTGGAAGTCTGGACCGCCCTGCGCGACTGGCGGCGGCTCGTGATGCTGCTCGCGGTGAATTTCATCGTGGTCCCGGCGATCACGGTCCTCGCGGTGCGACTGTTCGCGGTGCCGCCCGCCCTCGCGTTGGCCATGGTACTCCTGAGTGTGGCCCCCTTTGCGCCGGTCGTCCCCGTATTCACCCGGCTGGCGCAGGGCGACCTCGCGCTCGCGGCGGGGCTGACGGCGGTGTTTCCCGTCTTTTGCACTTTTCTAACGCCCCTGGCGTACCGAGCCGCCATGTTTTTTTTGCCACCGGCTGGGGAGCTGAAGTTTCAAACGCTGTCCATCCTGGCCACGTTGCTGGCCACCGCCACTGCTCCGCTAGCCCTCGGAGTCGCCTTGAATCAACTGTTCCCGGAAACGTCGCGTCGGGTCGTTCGTTGGGCGGAGATTGTTTCGGAAGGGGTTGGCAGCCTGTCGCTCGCCTTCGTCGTTATCTCCGAGTTTCGTTCGATTTTTGCCGTCGGTTGGATGCCGGTGTTGGCGATGATCCTGCTGAATCAACTGTCGCTGGAACTCGGCTATCGGCTGGGGGGCCCAGACCGCGCGGCGAAGATGGTCACCGGCCTCGGAACAGCCAACCGCAATATCGCGCTCTCCTTGTTGGTCGCAGCGGACAGCTTTCCCGCGACGGCTGTCGTCCCTGGGGTGGTGACTAATGGCCTGCTGCTAATCCTACTCGGCTTGGTGCATGTGGCCTGGTGGCGCTTCGGTCCCAGTCGGCGCCAACGAAACTAACGTCCTCGGTGACTAACCCAGCCAAGGAGAGGCCCCTCCTTGATCGGTCGCTATCTCGCACGGTTGGTGAAGGCGGCTTTGCCAATATCCGTGATAACGTCCCAGGCGGGTCCAGGGAATTTGTGCATTCCCACCATCACGTCCTCAAACGCATCGAGGAACCACTTCACATCGCCCTCGTTGATGACGAATGGCGGCAGGAGCTTCACAACATCAATCGCGTGCCCGGCAACTTGGGTAATGATGTGATGCTTGTTCATTAGCGGCATCACGCACGCCTGGGGGAACAGGCTTTTGTCGAGCCCGTGGCAGATGCCCCACGCCGTTTTCAGGGTGAGCGACCGCGGTGAACCGAATTCGATCCCCAACATCAGTCCCCGCCAGCGCACTTCCTTCATGAACTCGAAACGCGGCATCATCGTCTTCAATCCCTCGCCCAATCGGTTGCCCATCCGCTCGGCGTTTTTCATCAGCTCGTAGCGATCGAGCACGTCGAGAGCCGCGAGACCCGCGGCCATGGCAAAGTTTCCTTGGCTGAAGGTCGAGCTGTGGACCACCGAGCGCTGCATACTCGAAAATACTTTGTCGTGAATCCACCTTTTGCACAGCACCGCCGCCACCGGGACGAACCCGCCGGAGAGGGTTTTGGATAAGACGACGATATCGGGATCCACTTCGGGCCCATCGTGCTCGATCGCCAGGAATTTTCCCGTGCGCCCCATGCCCGATTGCACTTCGTCGTCAATGAAAACAACTCCGTACTTGCGACAGAGCCGTTGGGCTTGGAGGAGGTATCCCGGGGAGCCGATGTAAACCCCCTTGCCTTGGATGGGCTCGACCACAAACGCCGCGACGTCGCCCCGCTTCAGCTCCTTTTCCAACGCCTCGAGATCATTGAAGTCGATCATCCGGCACTCGGGCAAATACGGTTCGAATCCGGCGCGAAAGCTTTCGTCGCCATTGACCGACAACGCGCCGTACGTCAGGCCGTGATACGCCTTTTTACAGTGAATGATGCCGGCCCGGCCGGTGGCGCACTTGGCATACTTGATCGCCGCTTCGACCCCTTCCGCGCCCGAATTGGCAAAGAAAACCATGTCGAGTGGATTGGGCATCCTCTTCTTGAGTTCGGCGGCGAGGAGCCCCGATAAGAGCGGCGCCTCCATTTTTACCAAACTCGGGTATTCGGCGTTGAGAAAGTCCGAAAGGACCCGCCGAACATCCGGGTGATTTCGCCCGAGTCCGAACACGCCATAGCCGGAAAGCATGTCCAGGTACTTGGTTCCTTCCACGTCCCACAGGTACGGGCCTTCCGCCCGCACGTAACAGTGATCGAAGCCAATGGTCTTGAGCGTCCGGACGTTGGACGGATTCACATGCTGCGAGTGCAGCTCGTAGTTGCGGCCTTGGTGCTCCTTGAGCAGTCCCACAATGTCGAGCCCGCCGCGAGCGGGGGTAGTGCCTTCAGTGTCCATCAGCATTATCAATACATCTTCCCGGGGTTCCTCGGGCGCAAGTGAAGCATCGCCCACCCGGCCGAGGAGCAAAAGGCATTAATCGCGTCCCTCGCGTCCCTCGCGTCCCTCGCTTCCCGCTTGCCTTAGTCCTGGCGACCCTTACAACGCGCCGCCGTGCATTCCTTCCGCTACAGCCAAAATCGCCTCCACTGCGAAGCCGTCTCGCTGGCCAACCTCGTTAAGCGATTCGGCACTCCGTTGTATGTTTATTCGCAAGCCACGTTGACTGACCACTATACCAAGCTGGATCGGTCTTTCGCCCCGCTGGATCGTTTGATCTGCTTTGCGATGAAATCCAATTCCAATCTCGCGGTCATCCGAGCTTTGGCGGACCTGGGAAGCGGGTTTGACACGGTGAGCGGCGGCGAGATCCAGCGGGTGATCGCGGCCGGAGGCGACCCCCGCAAGTGCGTGTTTGCGGGTGTGGGCAAAACCGAGCAAGAAATCGCCTTCGCTTTGCGGCAGGGGATCTATTCGTTCAATTTCGAATCCGAGGCCGAGCTGAAGCGCATTAGCCAAGTGGCGGTGAAGTTGAAGAAGATTGCGCCTGTGGCGGCGCGAGTGAATCCCAACGTCGACGCGGGCACTCATGCCAAAATCACCACCGGCACGTATGCGAACAAGTTCGGCATCGCCTTCGAACAAATCGAAGGGGTGTACGCCCGCGCCGCGAAACTGCCGAATCTGCGATTGCGCGGACTGCAGATGCACATCGGTTCGCAATTAACCGACGTGCAGCCCTTCCGCCTGGCGGTCGAGAGAGTCGCACCGCTGGTGAAGAAATTGAGCCACAAGTACGGATTCGACTTCTTCAGCGTCGGCGGCGGAATCGGAATCGTTTACCAACCAGCCCTGGAGAGCGGCGATCCGCAATGGTGGCGCCAACCGGACGCGCAGAAGATTCTCACACCGCAGGCGTATGCCGACACGCTGGTTCCATTGCTGCGCCCGCTTGGACTCAAGATCTTGTTCGAACCTGGCCGCTTTCTGACCGGGAACGCCGGGGCGCTGGTGACTCGCGTGGAGTACATCAAGCACACGGGCAAGAAGCATTTCGTGATCGTGGATGCGGCGATGAACGATCTGATCCGACCCGCCTTTTACGACAGCTATCACGAAATTGTCCCGGTCATCCGCCAACGAGGCGCCGTGGTGCCGTCAGATGTGGTCGGGCCGATTTGCGAGTCCGGCGACTATTTCGCCAAGGATCGTCCGCTCGCCAAGGTGCGCGAAGGAGATTATCTCGCCTTACTGAGCGCCGGAGCCTACGGGTCAGTGATGAGCTCCAACTATAATTCGCGTCCGTTGACGGCCGAAGTGTTGGTGAATGGGCGACGGGTCGCATTGGTGCGCCAACGGCAGAAGGTTCGGGACATCTGGGCCGGAGAATCTTGCGCGCCGTGGCAGGCATCCGCGAGGTCCTGATCGATCATCGCCTCTGAAGGCGAGGATTGGGGATCACAGGCCTCCGGCGTGTTGTTTCGGGCGTCCCGCCCAAAACATCGTTCAACGAT
The DNA here is from genome assembly GCA_003445095.1 of Verrucomicrobiales bacterium. Lineage (GTDB taxonomy): Bacteria > Verrucomicrobiota > Verrucomicrobiia > Limisphaerales > UBA9464 > UBA9464. Next base: position 2,161 of record DLVS01000746.1, on the reverse strand, counting down.
CTTTCTCCCCCAGGGAGACTCGGGAATGGTGTGTGACGAGGATTCGGGTGCGACACCCGAATCAGCACGCGGACGCTCTCCCCAACACTAATTCGGAGTTCCGGGGCCTTGGGGTGAGTGCCTTCAACTCCGGTCCAGCGGACTCCTCACGCCCAGGCCGGGTTTCTGCATCACATGCGTGTAGATCTGCGTCGTCGCTACGTCCTGATGGCCCAACAATTCCTGCACGGAGCGAATGTCCGTGCCTGATTCAAGCAAGTGAGTGGCAAAGCTGTGACGAAAGGTGTGGGGAGTGACCCGCTTGCCCGGCAGCGCGCGCCGAGCCGCCTCTTGCACTGCCCGTTGGACCGATCCGGCCGAGGCATGATGGCGACGTCGACGGCCAGACCTCGGGTCAGTGGATAATTCCGCCGATGGAAATGCCCATTGCCACGCCCACGAGATTCCAGCCTTGGGAAGCTTCCGCTCCAGTGCATCCGGGAGCCACACTCCGTCCACTCCGTGATGGCGATCATGGCGATACAGTACCTCGACCCGTGCGAGGTGAACCTTCAGTGGTTCGCGTAGACTCTCGGGAAACACGGTCACCCGATCCTTTCGCCCTTTGCCGTCGTGAACCACGATCTGCCCCCTCGCGAAATCCAGATCCTTGACGCGCAATCGCAGGGCTTCCATCAGCCGTACGCCGGTGCCGTAGAGCAGCGACGCGATGAGTCCCGTGGTCCCTTGGGTCTGCCCCAGGACCTGCCGCACTTCTGGCTGGCTTAGCACGACCGGAACCCGTACCGGCCGCTTGGCCCGTTCGAATCCATCGATCCAGTCCAACTCGCCGCCGATCACCTCTCGGTAAAGGAAGAGCAAGGCACACAGCGCTTGGTTCTGGGTCGAGGCTCCCACGTGGCGTTCGGCCGCCAGATGGGTCAGGAAGGCTCTCACCTCGAACGCCCCCATCTCGCGAGGATGCCTCCGGCCATTCCAGACAATAAATCGACGGGTCCAGTCCACATAGGCTTGCTCGGTTCGCAGCGAAAACTGCCGGTACCGCATCACCTCGCGGCACTGGTCTAGAAACCGGAGCTTGGGATTGGGAAGGTAACGCTCAAAGGGCCGGCGGGGCGGGGATAGCCGCGGCTCTTGGTTGAAATTGGCCGCCCGCGGACGCTGGCCAGGTCCCCCAGGTCGAATCGTTCCGGAATTCATCTCCCCATCGTATTCGACTCCGTGAGCCCTGGAGCCACCGAAAAACGCTCCTGA
>DLVS01000746.1:0-585 GCA_003445095.1 Verrucomicrobiales bacterium | reverse complement strand
TGGAGGTCTGCCGGCGTAACCCCTTCTTTGAAATCGACATCCCCAACGGGTTAGGCTTCTCTACCCTGAGTTATGCGGAACCTAGTTCCGTCCAATAATAGTTAGGCCACCTATGCGCACATCGACGTTACTCCTTTCCTTGTTGCTTGGCGCAGCGGGTTGCTCCAAGAGTCCGTCGCCCACACCTCCTCCGTTTGAGAGTCCACCGACGCACGGCATTCGCATGTTTACATTTCGCCTTCGCACGGGCGACCTCAGCAAGAGCAACGTATTGGAGACGTTCGCAGCTTTTGCCAGCCAGCATTCTCTACCGCCGAGAGGTCGCACCGAGGCGAAGGGTTGGCCATCGGAGACTTATGGATTTGGCTACTTACCGTGTTACACGAACGTGCATATCGCAGTCGGCTTCGGCGACACATCGCCGCAGACGATGGTTGAGTTGATGTATTACGGCACGAACGATTCGTTCTTTGAGGATTTTCATATTACACTTCAGCGCAGCATCGAGAGCAATTTCACGGGTAGAGTTGTCTCCGTGAGCACGAATTTTTGATTATGACGACGTGGCCTAACAATAAAGGGTGT
>DLVS01000740.1:5900-7611 GCA_003445095.1 Verrucomicrobiales bacterium | reverse complement strand
GGAAATCTGCACACCAACTTTCGTCTCGAAGCCGACGGCGAGTACCTCGGCTTGTTTCCTCCTGGTTCCTCCACAGCCGCCTCCGAGTTTCGTCCTGCTTTTCCTCGCCAGGAACCGGACGTCTCCTTCGGCACACCGTCTTCCGGTTCGGTTCGCGATCTGCTCTCAGGCTCACTGGCCTACGTGTTAGTCCCCGAGGCTGAAAACGATCTGCCCGTCGACTGGACAGCCCCGGGATTCATCCCTGGTTCACTCTGGCAAATGGGGCCGGGTTTGGGTGTTGGGTTTGACGACACGCCGACGAGGCTCGACGCCGAGGCTAACCTCGCTCTGACCGGGACTGCGTCGCAAAGCTCCACGGGATTTGGCTTCGGCGCGGAACGAGCCATCGATGGCGACCCCTCGTCATTTACTCACACGGACACGGACGACAATGCGTCGACGTGGTGGGTGAACTTGGGGAAAACTGTCGAGGTCCGCCGGATCGTGCTGCACAACCGGGACGGCTGTTGTGGGTCCCGTCTCCGTGATGTCACCGTCCAACTCCTCGCGCCGGACGGGCAGACGGTGGTCTGGAGTTCCGAACTGTTAAACCCGGAGAACATTCTAGGGAGCCCGGCGGCCATCATCGTGGATCTGATCGAACTCAATGTCGGGGCGATTCCAGCGCAGACAGTGCGGGTATTCCGAATCCCAGATCCGGATTTGTCCGGCGGCGGGGGCAATGCCGACGAGGACAACGTGCTGTCGCTCGGCGAAGTGGAAGTGTACGGGGTGGAGACGCTGTCCTACGGTCCATTCGTTCGGACAGACTTGGCGGCGACCATGCCGGGCCGCAACAGTTCCGCCTTCGTCCGTGTGCCGTTCGTTCTCGAAGATCCGGACGCGGTCCAAGCAATGCATCTGCACCTGCGTTACGACGATGGCGCCGTCGTGTATCTCAATGGTGCGCGGGTCGCTTCATTCAACGCGCCCACGGGGGACTCCTGGAATTCGGCGGCAGTGGGAAGGCGGGTGAAGGCGGAAGTATTCGTACCCGCGGTGGTGGATTTGGTTCCGTTCCGGGCCGTTTGGAAGCGAGGCACTAACTGGCTCGCCATCCACGGACTCAACGCCGCGGCAACCGATCCGGATTTTTTGGTGGAGGCGCAGTTGTTGGCCGAGTCACGCGCGCCTGTAGCTGGAGTTTACTTCGAACACCCCACGCCAGGGACCGCTAACGAGTCGCCGTGGAATCTGGGCCGAGTGGCCGACACGACCTTCAGCGTCAAGCGCGGGCGAATGAATGCGCCCTTCGACCTCGAAATTACTACGACGACGCCCGACGCGGAAATTCGCTTCACGCTCGATGGCAGCACGCCGGACGCGACCCGAGGGCAGGTGTATTCCGGCTCCATCCACATTGAGCACACCACGGTCGTGCGAGCCGCGGCCTTCAAAAAGAATTACCGGCCAACCGATGTGGATACGCACACTTACCTCTTTCTGAGTGATGTTGTGACCCAACCGACACGGCCGTCGGGATTCCCCGCGTCGTGGCTTGGGGTTCCCGGCGATTACGCCATGGATCCGCGGATCGCGCAGTCGGCGGAGTACGGCCGGCGAATGACGGAATCGCTCAGCGCCATCCCGAGCATGGTTCTCACCACCGACGTGGACAACTTGTTCGGCTCGTCGCGCGGAATCTATTCCAATCCTGAACGGAGTGGGT
>DLVS01000740.1:0-5794 GCA_003445095.1 Verrucomicrobiales bacterium | reverse complement strand
GTCTGCGGATTCAGGGCGGGTACTTCCGCGATCGCCACGTGACTCAGAAGCATTCGCTCCGCCTATTGTTCAAGGACGAATACGGACCGGGAAAACTGCGGGAAGACGTATTTCATGAATTCGGTGCGGCTCGTGAGTTCGACACCCTCGTGCTGCGGGCCGGCGCCAACGACGGGTACGCGTGGGATGCGGCGCGCGATACCGAGCAATTCATTCGTGACGAATTTGGACGACGCTTGTTGCTGAATATGGGCCAGCCGTCGGCCCGCGGACGGTTTGTCCATCTCTATCTGAACGGACTTTACTGGGGCCTCTACAATTTGACCGAGCGGCCGGCAGAAGATTTCTCGGCCACCTATTTGGGCGGGGTCGCGGAGGATTGGGACACGATCAACTCCGGTGAGGTGAAGAACGGCAGTTTGGACGCCTGGAATGCCTTCCTCGCTGGGGTCCGAGCCGTCACTTCGCTCGCAAATTATCAGCGGTTGAAGGGACTGAATCCCGACGGCAGTCGCAACGCGGCGTTTCCAGAGTATTTCGATGGTCCGAACTACATGGACTACATGCTGGTGAACATCTGGGGCGGGAACTGGGACTGGCCTAACAAGAACTTCTGGTTCGGGCGCCAGCGCGGTGGATTGGCGGGCGGCTTCAAGTTCTACATTTGGGACTTTGAGAATACGATGGGCAACAATCGTGACCGATCTCCGCTCAACATGGTGTCTCCGCGCGCTGGCACCACCGGTTCTTGGGTCGGGGAGCCGCATGATCGGCTACGTCGCTTTAGCGAGTACCGGATGGAGTTTGCGGATCGAGTGCAGAAACACTTTTTCGGCGACGGAGTATTGGCCCCAGCGTCACTCGTTCCGCGCTATCGCGATCTCGCTGCTCAGGTCGAATCGGCCGTGATCGCCGAAACTGCGCGGTGGGGGGACGATCATTTTTCGCCTCCGCAAGTTCTCTCAGATTGGCAGCGCGAGCGGGACTGGATTCTGGGGTCGTATCTCCCGCAGCGCACCGGCATTGTGTTAGCGCAACTTCGAGCCGCCGGGCTCTACCCGCAGACGGATGCTCCAGCACTGGCACCACGTGGCGGTCCGGTATCGCCGGTTTTGCCAGTGCTCTTGTCCACGGTGGCGTCAGAGATCTACTACACCACGAACGGAGTGGATCCCCGGCTGCCAGGAGGCGCGGTGCATCCAGACGCGGTGCGCGTCACCTTCCCGGGAGGCGGCAGCTCAGGGACGACGAATTCGCTGGATCCATTTTTCATAGCCCAACCCACGACGATCCGAGCACGCGCGCGCGAGGGTGCTGACTGGAGCGCGCTGACCGAGGGACAATTCGTTCCTGAGGTATTGAGGGCCACCTCGAATCACCTGGTAATTTCCGAATTCTGCTATCGCCCAGCCGATCCGGCGACCCAGGCCGAGACGGCCGTCAGCTCAAACCGTGATGACTTTGAGTTTCTGGAAATCATGAACATCTCGAGTCGAGCCGTGGACCTCACGGGTGTGCGATTCGCCGCGGGCATTCTTTTCAATTTCCCGTCTGGAACGGTCGTGGGTAGCGGGCAGCGCCTGTTGTTGGTGCGGAATAAGGCAGCCTTCGAAGCTCGGTACGGCGCAGGGCTGCCAGTGGTCGGGGAGTACGATGGCAACCTGGCGAATGAGGGAGAAGAGATCGCGTTGGTGGATTTTCAGGGAGCAGACATTCGACGATTCCAATATCTGGATCGGTCACCCTGGCCACCCGGACCGAATCGAAATGGATACTCCCTGGTCCTAGTGCGTCCAGACATGGCTCCGGACCACCGCCATCCGACCCACTGGCGTTCGAGTGTGCGGACAGGTGGTTCGCCCGGGAATACTGACGCGTCATCCTTCACCGGCGCGTCAGAAGCGGACGCCAACGGCAACGGCCAGGCGGATCTTCTGGACTATGCGTTGGGAGCGGTCCTGACGGCGCCGGGCGGTGGCATTCAGATTCTCATCGAATCGTTTGCGGCGGAAGGTGGAGGTGAGGCAGAAGAACATCTGGTGGTGTCGCTGCCCCGAAGTCTTGGGGCCGACGACGCAGTAGTCACCCTAGAAGTGACCGAGGCTCTGTCGGGACCCTGGCACCGCGACCCGCCCTCGTTTGTCCTGCTAGGTGAAGAGCGAGCCACTGAACAGACGGTTCGACAGACTTTTCGGCTGGACCCCGCTCTGGGACCGACAGAAGTCATGTTCCTCCGAGTGCTGGTATCTCTGACCCAATGAGTGCCTCAACCAAGGGCACGCGAATTGTTGGGCCAAGATCCGGGCCTCGGGAACCAACGTGACGGAGCATTGGTAATGGTTCGTTATCCGAACCGACTTATTTCCAGCGGGTAAGGAAGCCAGCCGGACGTTCCGGATTCTGACGCTGCTGGCAGGAAGAGAGCTGCCCAAGCATGAGCCATCGCCCGGGAGCCTCTGTCGACCCCAATCCCCGCCCGGCCTTTCTGTTCAATCGCCGCTTAAAGAAATGCAAAAATATCTTGCAATAGAAGCGAAGGCTCCCCTATCCAACGTGAACCCAGCTCCATAATTCAATGAAAACTCTAACCAAATATCAGGGCGTTTCTTCGTTGGCCTGCGCGGTCGCGTTATTCGGGACCGGGGCCAATTTGTTTGCCGACACAATCGAGTTCGGCAACCCACCCGACCCGGGCAATGGTAATTTTTTCCCATTCACTGGAAACGGGTTCAACATCAACAACCGATACCAGCAGGTTTATAACTCCAGTTTCTTCGCGGGAGCTGGATACATCGACACGATCACGTTCTACAATACCCAACTCCCCGGGGCCGTGTTCGAGACCGCGGACTACACCATTCGGTTGTCGACCACGACCAAGCCGGTGAACGGTCTGGATTTCAACATGAACAATAACGTGGGCGGTGACGAGGCGGTATTCTATGCTGCCACGCTCAGCGGCCTAACGGGTGTTTCATTTACCTTCGATGGCTCGGACTTTTATTACGATCCGTCACTGGGAAACCTGCTGGTCGACATTCAGCGCGTAAACCAGATTGTGAACTCAGGAAGTGGTTTCTTGGATGCACGCAACGGCACCTTCGGCACCGATTCAAGCCGGATGCATAATTACGACAGTGGCTTCGAGAGTTTCGGCCTGCGAACCACGTTCGAGACCAAGGGGACCAGTGTGCCCGATGCGGGTCCGACCTTTGCTTTGCTCGGATTCGCCTTGCTTGGGTTGGGCGCGGTACGCCGTCAGCTCGCCCAGTAATCCGAGGATGATGTTTAGAGCGAAGCCGATCGATATCCGAAAGATATCGAGCGGTTTTTCTTTGACTGGCTGTCCAGCTCCCCAACGGCCTTCCTCGTGTGTCAGCGCGAAACGACCCCGAAGACCACAAAAAAATCGCCCGCGAAATCTCGCGGTTTCGCGGGCGAACTATGAATTAACAGCGTCGGTCAATGATGCCCGGTTTTAATTGGCGGTGATGTCGATGGACTTGGGCTTTGCTTCGGCCGCCTTGGGTAAGGTGATGGTCAGTACGCCGTCCTTGTAGACTGCTTTTACCTTATCGCCGACCACCGGCTGAGTGAGTCCCACCTGCCGCTCAAACCGCCCGTAATACCGTTCGGAACGGACTTGCTGATCTTCGGTGACTTCGCGCTCTTGCTTGCGCTCGCCAGAAATCGTCAGAACTCCGTCGTGGATGGTTACGGACACGTCCTTCTTATCGACGCCAGGAAGTTCGACGCTGACCGAGACGTTGTCCGCATCTTCGCGGAGTTCAATCGCGGGAGCGAAGGCGGTCTGCAGACCTTCGCGACTTACGGCCGCGAAGGGCGCTTCAAACAAGCGATCGAAATCGCGACCGAGATTGAGCAATGAGGCCAAGGGGCTGACCGGATAGCCGGCACTACGGCGGGTAACAAGTGAGTTCATGATTAGATTCCTTTGTGTTTGTTGTTTGCGAAAACTCGCAGCCGGGGAACTGCACACCGGATGCCAGAGAAGGCGACGACTCAGAGCCTTCGATTTCAGCGAGTTTTGCGGCAACAATGAGTGGCGGTGTGACGGACCGCGACAAGGGCGGAGGTAAACGCGAAATTACCGGTTACACCGTGTCTCAGTGCGGGTTCCGTGAACCTGTGAGCAAGCGACGGAAGACACCATTTGCCCCGGAACTGAAGGTCGCGCTGACGAAATGGAGACTCGTTAGCTCGTCTCCGACGAGTGTGACCAGGAGCCCAGAGATCAGGCTCCGAGGTAGGCGTCCCGGACCTTGGGGTTGGTCCGCAGGGCGACCGCGTCGTCGGTCAGAATGATCCGGCCAGTCTCAAGCACGTAGCCCCGGTTGGAGATCTCTAAGGCCAAGTTGGCGTTCTGTTCGACCAACAGAATCGTCAATTCTCTAGCACGGTTGAGTTGAACGATTTGCGCGAAAATAGCCTTTACCAATAAAGGGGCGATGCCGAGGGAAGGTTCGTCTAACAGCAGGCACCGAGGTTGACTCATCAGCGCGCGACCAATGGCGAGCATTTGCTGCTCACCGCCACTGAGGGTGCCGGCGAGTTGGGATTCGCGTTCTTGGAGCCGAGGAAAAGTGGTAAAGACAAATTCCTCCTCGCGCCGAACGACGGCCAGGTCACGCTGAAGGTAGGCTCCCATTCGGAGATTTTCTCGGACCGTGAGGTTGGCAAACACCATCCTGCCCTCGGGACAATGGGCCAGTCCTCGAGCCACAAGCTGATGCGGGGGAAGTCCAGTAACGTCAGCCCCATCATAGATGATTTGACCCGACCGCGGTCGCACCAAACCGGAAATGGCGCGCAGTGTCGTGGTCTTTCCCGCGCCATTGCCGCCGATCAGCGTGACGATCGTGCCTGAGGGAACTTGTAACGAGACATCGTGCAGGGCGGCGATCGCGCCGTAATTGACGGTGAGATTGCGGACTTCCAACATGGGTTTAGATCAGCGTCTCACTTTGAAGAATCGGGAACGCGTCCGGGAACCTTTTCTTCTCCCAAATACGCCGCGACGACGGCGGGATTGGCCCGGACTTCACTGGGGGTTCCTTCCGCAATCTTTCGACCGTACTCCAGCACGTGGATGCGCTGGCAAATGCCCATAACCACCTTCATATCGTGTTCGACCAAGAGGATGGCGAGGTTGAACTTCTGGTGGATGAACTGAATGAGTTTCATTAACTCGACTTTCTCGGTGGAATTCATTCCCGCGGCAGGCTCGTCCAGCAGCAACAATTTGGGACTGGTGGCGAGGGCGCGGACAATTTCCAGCCGACGTTGGTCTCCGTACGGCAGGCATTTGGCCGGCTCATTTTGGACGCGTTCTAGGTTAAAGATGCCGAGCAGGGCGCGAGTCCGTTCGCGCAGTTCGGCCTCCTCGTGTTGGAACTTCGCGCCGCGAGTGAGACTATGAGTTGCGTCGTTTTTAAGATGGAGGTGAAAAGCGACGCGCACGTTGTCGAAAACCGTTAAACTGGGAAATAGACGAATATTTTGGAAGGTTCGGGCGATACCCCAGCGGGTGAGTTGAAACGGCTTCAATCCCGCCGTGGGGCGGCCGCCGAACGAAATGAGACCTGCCGTCGGCTGATAAACTCCGGTAACAAGGTTGAAGACCGTGGTTTTGCCGGCGCCATTAGGACCAATCAACCCGACGAGTTCATGCTCACCGACGGTCGCCGACACCTCAGAAACAGCGGTTAATCCGCCGAACCGAATGGTGACTCGATCGAGTTGCAAAAGGCTCACAAGCAAGAGAGAAAGTGTC
>DLVS01000488.1 GCA_003445095.1 Verrucomicrobiales bacterium | reverse complement strand
AAGGCACGAGCGCGAAGAGCGGTATTTACTCATTGCGCAATCGTCCGGCGGGCGCGGGCTACGAGTTGGTCGCCCACGACGAGTTCGTTTGGAACTCGCTCGTACCCGATGTGGATTTGGCTACTGACGGATCCATCTTCTTCGCTGATTGGCACGAAGGTTGGCCCAAGAGCAACAAAGGCCGGCTCTATCGCGCTTCCTTTCCCGAAGTCATCGCGGACCCAGTGGTGAAGGAGACCGCCAAGCTGCTCGCCGAGGGGATGACCAAGCGGAGCGAGGCCGAGCTCCTCGCGTTGCTGAGCCATCGCGACATGCGCGTGCGGCAGGAGGCGCAGTTTGAGTTGGCCGCGCGAGGTAGCAAACAAGCCTTGGTCAATCACGCCCTGAACACGAAAGAGACACTCCCTCGGCTTCATGCACTGTGGGCTTTGGACATCCTTCAACGGAAATCTCTGGTGAATTATGACGACCTGGAAAAGCTCCGGTCATTGCTCAACGATCGCGATGATGAAGTCCGGGCTCAAACGGTTCGCTTGATGGGTAATTGGCGCCTGGTCGCACTGCGAGGTCACCTGCCCTCCTTGGTCAATGATGCCAGTCCTCGTGTCCGGGCCGCGGCGATAAAGGCGACCGGGCAAGTGACCCTTAGTTGGGGCGGAAGCAATCAGGGTTTGCAGGCAATTCGCCGGAACGTTGAACAAAAACTTCAAGACACCGTTGGAGTTCCTTCAACCGACACCCGCCTCTATGAACCATTGTTCGAAGCTCCGATCTCCGCGCTGAAAGCCAACTCCGGGCGCGATCTCCTGATCCAGCACGCGGCCGTTTCGGGTCTGGAAGCAATGCTGAGGTTGAGTAAGTTCGATACGTCCGTTGCTGATCGTTACGCGACCAACAATTCGAATTTGGTCCGGCTTGTGGGATTGGTTGCTGCCCGGCGAATGGAAAATGATTGGGTGGCACGTTTCCTCTCCGACTCCGACCCGCTGCTTGTCCTTGAAGCCGCGCGCGCGATCAACGATGTGCCGATCACCAACGCTCTGCCCGCTCTCGCCGAGTGCGCTCAATCGGCAAAGCTCGACGCGCTGCTCAAGCAGTTCGCGGCGATCAGCGTAGTGGGACAGGCGCCCACGCCTGTCACCGTCCGGCAGGCGCCCACGCCTGCCGAAGTTGCGGGCGGGGGCGCCCGCGCCACTACCACGACCGCAGCCGGGACGGCTGTGCCAATCCTCGACGTTCGCGCCGACCAGCCGCTTCCGTGGACCAACGCACCCATCGACCAACTCACACCGATGCTCCTGCGCGTGGTGAACGCAAACTTCCGCGTCGGCACACCTGAATCCGCTCAACGTCTCGCCGCCGTCGCCACCCGAACTGATTTGTCGGACCTCATCCGCAGCGAGGCCTTGCACGGACTCGCCACCTGGGCCAACCCCCATCCCCGCGACCGAATCGTGGGAACCTATCGCCCACTTCCCGCCCGCGACCCCGCGCCTGCCCGGGACGCGTTGGCCGCCGTGTTGACTAACCTGTTGGCCTTTCAACCGCCGCCCCCACTCACCGCCGAGCAGCAGGAGAAGATCCGCCAAATGATGGCCGCCGATCCCGATTTTCGTCCGCTCGACACTCGCTGGACGACCAGCGTTCCCGAACCGGTATTGCTCGAGGCCAGTCGCTCGCTCGCGCAGCTCAAGCCGCCGGGCTGCGTCGATGCCTTATTTCGTGTTGTGGCGTCGCGAGCTCCGGCGGGCGCGCGCGCCGGAGCGCTGCGTTCTTTGGCCGAAGTCGTCACCACCAATTTCACTTCGCCGGTCCAGCTTCGGCTACGGGAGAACCGGTATGAGGTGGAGAATCCGGCGGGAGATCCTGCGGTCGCCGAGGCGTATTGGAAACTCGGCACCGCGCTGTCACTCGCTTCGCGGGACCAAAACGAAGTCCTCCGCCTCGCCGCCTCAAAACTCGGCGCGGAACTCAATCCGGGTGACGCGGCTGGCCAGCTCGCTTCGAAGCTTTCCTCGAGTTCGGTCGCCGAACAACAATCCGCTTACGTTTCGCTGGGAGATCTCAAATCCGATTCGGCCGATGCGTTGCTTGCCGAGGCCCTCGACAAGCTCATGAAGCGTGAGATCGCCAACGAAGTGATGCTTGACCTGGTGGAGGCCGCCGCCAAACGCAACTCCCCCGCGGTGAAGACCCGTCTGGCTGAGTATGAGGGGTGGAAGTTGCCGAAGGATCATCTTTCACCTTATCGCGAAGTTCTGTTCGGAGGAGACGCGGCGCGAGGTAAAAAGATTTTCTATGAGAACGCCGCCGTCGCGTGCACTCGTTGCCACCAAATCAGCGGTGACGGTGGCGGCAACGCGGGCCCCAAGTTGGATGGTCTAGCAAGTCGAGCGACTCGCGAACATTTGCTCGAAAGCGTGGTCTTTCCCAATCAGCAGGTCACCGAAGGTTTCGAGACCGCGATTGTCACTCTCAAGAATGGCCAGTCGTATGCCGGCGTGGTCAGAACCGAGACGCCGGATACCGTGGTCATCATCTCGCCCGAAGAAGGCGACGTCACCTTGAAGAAGAATGAAATTGTCAGCCGCGAGAAGGGACTCAGTGGGATGCCCGACGGATTCGGCCAATTGCTCACCCGCCAAGAACTGCGCGACGTGGTCGAGTTTTTAGGCTCGTTGAAGTGATCGACCATTGCTGGCATGAGGCGTGGACCTGAAATTGTGTAGCGGACGATCATTCCATTCCAACATTTGGGAAGTATTGCTGAGGGAAGCCAGCCAGTGGCCGCAACCGCTGATCAGTGTGGACCAGCGTCAGTCCCTCGGTCTGGGCCACGGCCGCCAGGAGCCGGTCCACCGGATCGCCATGTTCCCATTCCCAAAGCCCGGCGAGCTTACCTGCATCGAACGTTACCGGTGCCAACCGATAACCGCTCAAAGCTTCAGATAGCCAATCCGTCGGGTCGGGTGCTGGCAGGCGCCGATGCCGCCATTTGTACAACATTTCTTGGATCGAAAGCGGGCAGAGCCAGAACTCGCTGACATCTTGTTCCAAGAAACGCGCCAACCGGCGGCTGAGTGGTAAGCCATGATAGCGACGCCACCACAACCCAGAATCAATCAAGGCGCGCATCCTCGGCTTTCTGCCATGACGCAAATGCGGGCTCGTCCAGATCAATCCCGGCATAATCCTTCGCGCGCAGGGGCGACGCAGAGACCGGTGGCGGCCCGGGCCGATGGATGGCCACCAATCGCGCCACGGGCTGACCATGCCGGGCGATGACCACCTCTTCACCGCGCTCCGCCCGCCGAAGCAGATCGGCCAACTGACTCTTGGCTTGGGCCACTGAAGCTTGCATGACCATAATCATGGTCAGCACTAGCGTTCGGTCAAGCAGTCACACTTCACTGGGGTACAGGTACGGACAAGGCACGTTGCTCAGCTTCTCTCTCGATTATCACTCCAGGTCCGTGCCGTCCTTTGTCGAGCTCTGAAGTACATGCGAGAATGGACCTCTGTCTTTCGTTTGAGAAGGTCGGTCGAGAACCCATGTCTCACTGCCTGATCATTTTTCTAAGCGCGGGATTGGGTGAGTTCAACCAGCAACGTCAACCCCACGACGCACTACCGCGACGAAAAACCCACGAAGGCTCTGGCCACGTTCCAAACCGCCGACCGTTTTCCGTAATTGCCGTTGGCCCAAGGACGATGCGCTAATCTGGCCAACCTAAAGCTCGAACTTCATTCAGATGCGCCGCGCCTTCGTTTCCCACAGCGCTCGCGACGACTCCTACGTCGCAGAATTAGATGCGCTGCTCCGCGCAGCTGGCTTCGACGATGTCTTCAACGACGTCAACTCGATCAAGCCGGACGAGCAATTCTGGTCGGAAATCGAAAGTGGGATCGGGGAATGTGACATGCTCTTCGTCGTGATCACCGCCGCTGCCACTTCGTCCGATTGGGTAAGACGCGAGGTGGAGTTCGCCCGCCGCCTTGGAAAGAAGGTGATTCCGCTTTTGGTCGAAGACTGCCCGGTTCCTCCCGTCTTTGCCGACCGGGACGTGATCGATCTTCGCCGGAAGACGCGCGAGCTTTTGCCCACCGACATCACCCGCATCTTCAAATATGCGCCCGCCGAATTGGTTGGGCGCGAGAACGAGAAGAAGCTGATCTCCGACGCTTGGGGAAAAGCTCTGCGCGGCGAAGTCGGTCGGCCAAATGTCCTCACCTTTGTCGTGCTCGGCGGTGAAGGGAAAACCTCGCTGGTGGCGAAGTGGGTCGTCGATGAGATGAGCGCCAAGGGCTGGCCCGGCTGCGATTCAGCCTTTGCGTGGTCCTTCTACAGCCAGGGCACGCGCGAGCAAATGGCCGCTTCCTCCGACCTGTTCCTCAAGGAAGCGCTGAACTTCTTCGCCTCCGGAACCGGGAAGGAAATCGAAGAGGTACGGGCCTTCGCGGCCAGCCCCGTGGGTGCTTACGAGAAAGGCCAACACCTGGCCCGCCTCGTCGGCCAGCGGCGCAGCCTGCTCATCCTCGACGGCCTCGAGCCGCTGCAATACGCGCCCACCTCGCCCACGCCGGGCCAGCTCAACGACCAGGGCATCGCCACGTTGCTCAAAGGACTCGCTGCCTCCAGCCACGGTCTGTGCCTCGTTACCACCCGCTATTCGCTGCCGGACCTGAAAAACTTCTGGCAGACCACGGTGCTGGAAAAAGAACTGAAACGCCTGTCCAAGGAAGCCGGCGTTGCCCTCCTGCGGTCACTCAAAACCGGTAAGGAAGCTAAGCTCGTCAAGATTCGGGGCACCCAGCGTGAGTTTGAGGACCTCGTGGAAGCTGTAATGGGCCATCCGCTGACGCTGTGCATTATCGGAAACTATCTTTTGCGCGCGTTCGGCGGCGACATTCGGCAGCGCGACCGTGTGAAGTTAGAGAAAGCCGACGAGAGCATTGACGGCGGCCACGCCTTCCGCGCCATGGCGGCCTACGCGAAGTGGATGGAAGGCGGCAGCGACGAGGCCCGGCGCGAACTGGCCGTCCTGCGCTGCCTGGGCCTCTTCGACCGTCCGGCCACACGCGACTGCCTCGCAGCGCTGCTCCAGCCCCCCGCCATCGCCGGGCTGACCGAACCACTCGTGGGCGTGGCTGAAGAAGACTGGAACTTGAGCATCACCGCCTTGGAATTCGCGAACTTGGTGAGCGTCACTCGCGACGCTTCCGCCACTCTGGACTCGGCACTCCACATTCCGCATTCATTGGATACGCACCCGCACATCCGGGAATATTTCGCGAAGGAACTACGCGAGAAAAGTCCCGACGCCTGGCGCGCGGCCCACCGTCGGCTCTACGAACACCTCTGCGCGACCACGAAAGAAGGCAACCAGCCCACGCTCGAAGACCTCCAGCCGCTCTACCAGGCGGTGGCCCATGGCTGCCATGGGGGGTTGCAGCAGGAAGCTCTCTATGATGTTCTGGAGACCCGCATTTGGCGCGGCGCTGGATTCAGTGGATTCTACAGCGCCAAAAAGTTAGGCGCGTTTGGTTCTGATTTGAGCGCCATTGCTTCTTTCTTTGAAGTCCCGTGGCGGCGAGTCTGCCCCACGTTCCCTGATGGAATCCAAGCATCCCTAATCGGAGTCAGCGCCTTCGAGCTACGCGCCTTGGGACGGTTGACGGAGGCTCTTGAACCGATGCGCGCCGGCCTAGAGATGCGCGTCAGACAAGCGGTCTGGACATACGCCGCACTTGAGGCCGGCAACCTGAGCGAGCTGGAGCTGACGCTGGGCGATGTGGTCGGGGCAGTGCGGGAAGCCGAGCAGTCCGTGACCTACGCCGACCGCAGTGGCGATGTGCGTCAGCGGACGTTAATGCGCACGACTCACGCCGGCGCCCTGCACCAGGCGGGCCACCGGGCCGAGGCAGAGACGCGCTTCCGCGAGGCCCAGCAAATACAGAAGGAAGTCCAGCCCGAATACCCGCTGCTCTACTCGCTACAAGGCTTCCAGTATTGCGATCTGCTCCTCGACGACCCCGAGCACGCCGCTTGGCAGGTAATGCAGGGTTTAGAGGTTGGAGGCGAGGGGCTGGTCGAATCCTGTCGCGCCGTCTCACAGCGCGTGGTGCAGACACTTGAGTGGGGCGAGCTTGACAACGTCGCAACACTCGACATCGCCCTCGACCACCTCACGCTGGGCTTCGCCGCTCTCTACGAAGCCATTCTGTCCAACTCGTCACTCGCCATTTGTCACTCGTCACTTGAGACCGCCATGTCCGGCCTCCGCCGCGCCGGTGCGCAAGAGTTCATCGTTCGCGGCCTCCTCACCCGTGCCTGGCTTCGCTTTCTCACCGGCGCGCGCACCGGTCCTGAGAGCGCGCTGGAGGATTTGGACGAAGCCTGGGAAATCGCTGAACGCGGCCCGATGCGTCTCCACATGGCCGACATCCACCTGTATCGGGCGAGGCTCTTTGGAACGCGGAATTCGGAATTCGGAGCGCGGAACAATACAGAAAAATATTCGTGGGAATCGCCGGCGGCCGATCTTGCCGCTGCCGAGAGGCTCATCAACGACTGCGGCTACCACCGCCGCGACGAGGAACTCGCGGATGCGAAAAGGGCGATTCTCGGCTGGTAGAAACATTCGCCCCGCGATGTCCCCGTCTGCGTTCAGCGGGCGGAACGAACACTCTCAAGGCGCTCGACACGCTACCTTGCGCCGCTGAACGCGGCAGCCAGCGCAGCGCGCCGACCCTGCCTGCGAACGATCGCATGTCGGGGCCATGAGCTTGCCAGTCTTCTCTGCGCTTTCCGCGGCTTTGCGCGAGAATATGGGCGCGCAGAGCCGCAGAGCACGCAGAGGAAGTCCACCCTCGTCTGCTCCGGCGTGTATTTGCCGGATCAGCGTGATGAGTTGGTCGTGGAAAGCGCACGCTGGGTGAATGTTTTCCCGGCGGGAAATCCGCGGCTGGCCGATGCGATTCCGCCGGAGTAGCCTGACCGAGGAAATTCCCCGCCATGAACACGACTCGTCCGCTTTCGCGCCGCACGTTTCTTCAAACGAGCGTGGCCGGCTATGCCACGCTTCAGTTTCTGCCCGGAGGGATCCTTGGCCTGAACGGACAAACTTCGGCCAATGGCCGACTAAACCTGGCAGGAGTTGGCATCGGCGGACAGGGGGCCGGCGACATCAGTCAATTTCCCAACGACAACATCGTGGCGCTTTGTGACGTGGACGACAGCTACGCGGCCAAGTCCTTTCAGAAGTTTCCAGAGGCCCGTCGTTGGCGCGACTACCGCCAGATGCTCGACGAGCAGAAGGATATTGATGGCGTCATCATCGCGACGCCCGATCATTTGCACGCGTTTGTCGCGATGCACGCGATGCGACTTGGCAAGCACGTGTATTGCGAAAAGCCGCTGACCCATTCCGTGTGGGAGGCGCAGCAACTCCCCCAGGCCGCGCGGCGGTTCAAGGTCGTCACGCAAATGGGCAACCAGGGGCAAGCGACGGACGCCACGCGGCGACTGTGTGAATTGATTTGGCACGAAGCGATTGGTCCGGTGCGCGAGGTGAACGTCTGGACGGACCGACCCTCAAACGGCTTATTTGGCGAATACTGGCCCCAGGGAGTCGAACGCCCCAAAGAGACTACGGAGGTTCCCGACACGCTCGCTTGGGATCTCTGGCTCGGGCCAGCGCCCGCCCGGCCTTACCATTCCGCCTACGTGCCGTTCCGTTGGCGCGGCTGGTGGGATTTCGGTACCGGCGCGCTCGGCGACATTGGCTGCCATGCCTTCGATCCAGTATTCCGCGCGCTCAAGCTCGGTGATCCGGTCAGCGTTGAGGCAAGTTCCACTCGGGTGAACACGGAGACCTTCCCGCTGTCATCGCAGGTCACCTTTCACTTCGCCGCGCGTGACGGTTCGCCCGATCCGCGAAACGAATTTGCGCGCGGCCTGAGTGGCGCAGATGCCGGAGCCGTGGCAATGCCGGCCCTGAAACTGGTGTGGACCGACGGCGGTATCCGGCCGCCGCGTCCGTCGGAATTGCCGGATGGCGTTGAATTGGGCGCCAGCGGTCATCTCTTGCGCGGCGAGCGGGGAATCATCGTGCCGGTTAAGACTGCGGAGCGAGGCCGGATTGAATGGCGAGTCTTCCCGGAGGAGCGCCGGAAAGAAGCCGATGCCATTCCGAACTCGATCCGCCGTACAACCAACGCCTACCAGGAATGGTCCGATGCCTGCAAAGGGGGTCCGAAGCCTGGTTCGAACTTCGACTGGGCGGGGCCACTGACCGAGACGGTGTTACTGGGTAATGTGGCCCTGCGTCGCGAACTCCGCGAAGAACTCACCGGCAAGAAACTGCTGTGGGATTCCGCGAACCGGCGCTTTGCGAATTCTGACAAGGCGAACGGATTTTTGCGTCGCGAGTATCGGGCGGGGTGGACGCTATAGTAATGCTCAGGCGAAACAGTTCACTTCAACCACGAATCGGCACGAATGAACACCAATAGGCGGAGTTCAAAACGAGACTTTTGCAGGAGCTGATCCCGGTCACTGGAAGGTGAGTCCGACCGGTTGGCTCGCGAACGGATCGACTCCATTCGGGTGAATTTGTGGCTATTTGTGGAACTCCCGTTTGTCTCCTGCGCGGATCTATCTCACGCCGTTTCGAAGCGCCACGTGCGATGCCAGAGAAACTTGTCTACCTCCACGGTGCGCGCGAATCCCGCCTTCGCCGCCAGCGCGTGCAAGGTCGAATTGGTCTCAGGGAAATCGTTGTTCCGAATGTGGTCGTAGATGTGGTCCAACCCTTCGCGGGCCACACCCTGCCAGTCTGACTCAATCCAGCCGCAGTAGTGTTCCAAATATGTTGGGCGATCCTCCTCCTCGTTGCGCGCCGTATCTACCATCAGAAAGAATCCGCCCAGCTTCAGCCGCCGGTGGACTTCTTGAAAAAGCCGTCCCTTCTCCACCGCACTGAGGTGATGGACCGCGAAACTGGAGAAGACCAGATCCAGCGAGTGATCTGGCCCGCGGAGG
>DLVS01000226.1 GCA_003445095.1 Verrucomicrobiales bacterium | reverse complement strand
GGATATTGGTCGCAAGACAGCGCGGTGGTGGTTCTCGGCAGGGCGGAAGCGCCCGACGCTGTTTGGCTCCGCTGGCCGGGGCAGCCTCCAACTCTCCGTCTGCTCCCGCCGGATGCTCAGGAGGTCGAGGCTTCTGAAACCGGCGCACTGAAAGTCAGCCGTTAGCGCCGTTCCGTCGGTTGGGGCCAAGAATCAGGTAGGGCTGCCGCGCTGGGGCGTTTCGTACCGGCGCCAGGGTGGAATTTTGCGCGCGTCGGAGGAACGGCAGGCCCGGAGTTAGTCCCGGGCGGGTTGAGGCGCAGCGCGCCATCGTGGAAGCGTATCGTCGATGCCTTGCCTGGACTGTTGAGAGGCTCGCACAGCCATCTGCCAGTAACGCTCCGCGGGAGTGGCTACCGGAAAGCAGCCCAAAGGTGTGATCTTTGGAATACCCGAAACTAGCTAGGCCTGGCCACAAACTGAAAATCGTCGCTCGACAAAATTGGCTCGAATCCTCATTCCATTGCTTCATCGGCTTGCTTTGCGTCGAACGGTTTTGGGGTAGGACGGCTTTGGCTTGTGGCCAGGCGGTAAATCCCGTAGGCCGAAACCAGCCAAGGCAGCCTCAAAAAGCTCGCGAGCGATACTTTCGACGATTCGTTCACTCTTTTGAAAATCAAACTATGAAACTCCATCGCACACTACTACCCGCCCTTGCGGCGGTTGCTGCGGTACAGGTGGCCTCTGCCCAGGAGATCACTCCGAAATGGTTTCAGCATATCAACGCCACTGTCGGCGTCGCTGAAGCTGACAAGCTGCCCATCCTTAAAAAACAGGGTGAGGACGACGAGACATTGAACGGCACCGAACTCATGGACAGCTACAGCCAGCTGTTACGGTATGATGCCACCCGCCTCCTCCTTGGTGTCCGCGAAAACGGCATCAATGAGCAGGATCCCAACATCACCCCGGCTGACCAAGCATTGGCGGCAGCTTATCCGGATCGCTCGCTGATCTGGATTGACGCGGCGACGGGCAAACCGCTGGGACTGGCGTGGAAGGAGTCGCTTACCCCGACTTCGGACATTGGAATCGATGTTACTTCTCCGACCCACGGGTACCAGAGCAACAACAATAACGCGTGGTGGCGAGTCGGTATCGATGATGGCGCCGAGGGACAGCGCGCTTTGTACACTCACTTCAAGCACATCATTCTTCGTTACGCTCCGAAAGCAGGCGGAGGATGGGAGACGACTCCGACGGTCGCCTACGAAGAGCAACTGCCGGGAATTGGAGACGGATTGAGCGGAACAAAGGACGCAGAAGGTAATCCAGTCACTGGCGGTGAGCCAGGCTCTTGGATCAGTTGGCGCTTTCGCGATTTTCATGTCAAAGGATCGGGCGTTAACACGGTAATCCTCGCAGGCGGTGGGACGTGGCGAATCGGCCACCACCCGCAGGTGCTGGTCACTACGGACGGATTGAATTTCACGCCTAAGGCACGGGTGGACAACCGAGACAACGGCGCCCGGCGGAACGATTTCGCACTCGGCGGACTAACGTCGTTTCCGGTTGATTATCCCAACAATTACGGAACGTCTCCCAGTCAGCCCAAAATCTCAGCCGTGTACGCCGGGCATTTCCCGGGCACTGGTTGGGGAGCGCGCCCGAACCGGTACACCACCAATCCCGATAACCCGTCGCCGGAGCTCACTTACAACCAGCAACCCAATGTCACCATCTACCGCCGCAACGAGACCAGCCACGCTGGGCTCCCCGCGTTTAATTGGGAAGCGGCTGGCAAAGATGGGTTGCCCATTGATCATGAGGTCGACGGCATGACTCGCTACGACGGGAATTGGATTGGCAGTCTCGCGGCAGCCTCTAGCCTGGATTACATCGTCGCGTATGCGATGCCGAGTTGGAACAGTCAGTTCGGCGAAATCAACAAGCCCGCCTGGCTGGCTATCCATCGCCTCGACGGCTCCATCGCGAGCGGTAACAGCTCTTTCAAATTAGACTTCAATGAAGACGACGAGCTCGTGGTCGGCAATGGCTCGGCGGGTCACGACTATCTCTACGACCCGTGGGTCGAGGTTTACCCTGACGCGACCGTCCCTGGGAAAGCTGAAGTATTGGTGACCTTTGGTACGGCTGGGTTCGGTGTATTCACGGTGCAAAACGTTGGAGCGACCTTGGTGTCCAGCCCTGCCAACCAAACGGTGGCGGCCGGTTCGGATGTGACCATCGCAGCCAATGTCACCGGTAGTCCGAATGACTTCCAATGGTATCGAAACGGCGTCCCGCTGGAGCCCAAGCCTTACTACCAGGGGACGACCAAAAAGGTGGCCCTCACTATTTTAGCTGCGGCGACGTCCGATGCGGGAACGTATCAACTGAAATGGACCAATCCGATCACGGGCGCCGGTCAAACTGCAGTAGCAACCCTCACGGTGACGGGTGCGGCAGCGCATCTCGACACCGTTCAAATCATGCCAGAAGAGGCGTTACCGGTGACGGTGCCTAACGGGTCAT
>DLVS01000621.1 GCA_003445095.1 Verrucomicrobiales bacterium | reverse complement strand
CAAGGCCGAAGAACTCGAGGCGGAGTTACTGACCACCTCACGCGCGCACCAATCTTTGGAATCCGAAATGGAACGCCTGCGTTCCCTCGCGCCGAACGCGGCGCCCGATGAGGCGCTGACCAACGAGCTGGAAACGATGACTCGCGAGCGGAACGAACTAGCGGCCGAGCTTGCGGTCCTGAAATCCGCGCGTAAGCGATAGGAGAACGTCATGGCTACTGCGCCGACACGACCACGATATTGGGCGCCGAGTTTTGACCGGCCCCACCTGGCGATTCCCGTGTTGATCGCGCTGGTCGCGGTTCTGATCGCTTACCTTCCCGGCCGTCCCATCAAGCCCGTTCGAACCATTCCTCCGGCACCCCTCTCGGTATTACCCACCACGATTCTCGCTCCGACGGCGGGGGTAGTGCTGCCTCCGGGATACACCGGCGTGGTCGAGGGTTTGGCGCAACCCGGCAGTATCATCCGCCTTTATTGGTACGATAAACCGCTCGGGGATCCCACCAGGGTGGAAGCCGATGGTCGGTGGCGATTCTCGGTGGGGAATTTTCCCGCAGGTCAGCACTCGCTACGGGCGAGCGCCTGGATGGCCGGACGGTATGAATGGTCGAGTGAAGTGGTTTTCTCGGTGGCCGCGCCTACTCCTGCCCCGTCGCCGAAAGCCCCGCGAACCGGTCCCACGCAGAAGCCTCCCACCAAGTCGCCTAAAGTCCCGAAGCGGCCCTAGCCAGCGGCACTCAACGCTTGAGTCTTACAAGACGCTGCGACCGCTTCGCTTGAGCCAAGCCTCCGCGTCCGCATACGAAGGGCAGAGCCGAGCCACCTCAGCCCAAAACCGCGGGCTATGATTCAGATGCTGGAGGTGCGCCAATTCATGGAGGATCACATAATCGCTGACCGAAGGGGGTAGCTGGATGAGTCGCCAATTCAGACAGATCAAACCGCGCGGTGAACAACTTCCCCAACGGGTGCTCTGATTGCGAATGCTGATCCCGCGAACTTTGCTAGTGAGCCCATTGGCTGCCGCAAGTTCTTGCGCTCGCGCCTTGAGAGTTTTGGTCGCGCTCCGGCGCAACGCTGCTTCGACGGCTGGCCGCAAGTCACCTTCGATGCTGGGCAGGACGAACCGCAAATCTCCCAAACGCGCCAGGAGCTGCTCGGCGCCAGGAGACGATTCGACTTCCAAGGCCATTTCCACGCCGCCCAGCCAAACCAATCCACCCGCGCGTAGATTCGACTGCACGGAAGGTCGCGCCAGGTGCTGTCGCAACCGGGCCGCGAGCCACGTTTCTTGGGAAGCCACAAATCGTCGCCCTTCGGCCAGAGTTCCGCGACGAGGGATGGTGCAGCGGGCAGAACCGTCACGGTGGAATAATAGCCGATAGCGACGAGCGCGCGGGTGCCGCACGTACCGAACCGCGAGCGTGCCGGCGGAGAGCGACAACTCATCGGTGGCGACAGAGTCTCGGCTCGACGAGGGCCGAGGGGGTGTCGCAGCAACCGGTGGCCAGAGGCCCCGCAAGAAGTCAAGTTGCCGCAAGTCTGGCGGAGCGCCCGTGGAGCGGGTTTTGGGCAAACGCGAATTCGGCGACGGGTCGGCCATGAATCAAGTGTTCCTGGATGATGCGTTCGAGCACCTCCGGCGTACACGAGTGATACCAGACTCCTTCGGGATAGACTACCGCGATGGGGCCGCGGGAACACACCTCGAGGCAGTTAGCCTTGGTACGCGCCACGGTTGCCGCCTCGCCGGCCAGGCCGAGCTCCTTCAGGCGCTGCTTCAAGAACTTCCAGGAATCCAGGCCTTCCTCGCGCTCACAACACTTGGGTTTGGACTGATCGGCACACAGAAAGATGTGCCTGCGGTAGGTGGGCACCCCGGCTTCCGCAGCGAGTTCAGCCAGTTCGGCGGATTTGGACATGTCCGAAAATCATCCGTGAAGGGTACGAAACCACAAGTCGGAGTAATCCGGAAGCGTCCTCGTTAGTCGTCAGCGAATCTTTTCTGAACTAGATTTCCTGACTCCCCACTTGCCCGAGACGTCGTCGCCGCCCAGATTTCGGCCGCCAGGGCCCATGGAACGCGGACTTACGAACCCCGCGAGGGCCGGAAGGCAGCAACGGTAGTTTGCTCCCGTCTGCCGTGGTCACCCTGGCCTCCCTTCTTCGCCAGTTTTCGATTTTCGATTTTCGATTTCCAGTTTCCAATACTAACCGCTTGGCCGAAGGGTTTCCCCAAGGACCAACTGTTGTTGAATCGCGAATTCCGAATTCCTTCGCCCCGTGTCGTACCAGGTCATCGCCCGCAAATACCGACCACAACGCTTCGAGGATGTGGTGGGGCAGGAACACGTCACCACCACGCTGGCCAACGCCATCCGCGCCGGCCGCATTGCGCACGCCTATCTGTTCTGCGGCCCGCGCGGTACCGGGAAGACCACTTTGGCCCGCATCTTCGCCAAGGCGCTCAATGCCACGAACGGACCGAAGGTGGACTTCGATGACAACGATCCGCGCGTGAAGGAGATCGCCGAAGGGCGTTCGCTAGACGTCCTGGAAATCGACGGCGCATCGAACAACGGCGTCGAGCAAGTCCGCGAGTTGCGCGATACGGCCCGCTTCGCCCCGGCCGCGGGAAAATTCAAGATCTACATCATCGATGAGGTCCACATGCTTTCTACCGCGGCGTTCAACGCGCTCCTGAAAACGCTCGAGGAGCCTCCGGCCCATGTGAAGTTCATCTTTGCCACGACGGACCCGGAAAAAGTTCTGCCCACGATCCTCAGTCGCTGTCAGCGATTCGATCTGCGACGGATTCCAACTCCTCTGATTGTCGAGCATCTCGGCCAGATCGCGCGGCAGGAGAAGGTGGAGTTGGATG
>DLVS01000109.1:12439-13287 GCA_003445095.1 Verrucomicrobiales bacterium | reverse complement strand
CCCCTCGCAGCATCAGCCGGACTCCCTGGTCGAGACTCAGTCTTGTTTTCTTACGCGAACTGGTGCGAACGCTCAGGTCGGCTCGTTCCCACATCGGACGGAAAATGGAGAGTGGAAACCGATCCAGCTCGAGCCGTTGCTCTCTACCGACAATTGCTGTCCGAATTCGCCCCGGGGACTTCCCCTTGGCGTAACGGGGCAGAAACTCGACTTCAAGACCTCACCTCGCCTGCCGTATCGGTGACGGTTCCCGGAACTTTTGTGCCCGGCTCGGAAATCGTCCTCTACATCCGCGCCCGGAACGTCATCTCGCCCGTCGTTACGCTGCGGTCGGTAGACCTAAGCAAGGACCTTCGCCTCCCCGCTTCCGCCGAAACGCCCGATTGGAAACAATACCTCGCGACCACCGGACCGATCATCCAAGAACTCACCGTCGCTCTGGAACCTTCCGGCCCTCATGCTTGGGCGCAGAAGCAAGTCGTCTTGCCTACCCCATTGCCCGCGGGTGCCTACTTGGTAGAGGTTACCGGCGCTGGGAAATCAGAACGTGAAGTGCTTTTGGTCACCGATATGGCGGTTGTCGCCCAAGGCAGCGGGAACCAGGTAACCGCTTGGGTCGTCGAGGCGGCCACTGGAAAGCCGCTGGGAGAGGTGCCCGTCCGCGGTGCGGTTTGGAACGCGAACCGCTGGAGTCCGCTCAGCGAAGCTCGGGCCAGCGACGGCAGTGGATTGGCGCCACTGAATCAGGGAAAGGACGGGGGGCAGTGGCTTGTTCTCGCCGGCACCGGCGCGCGCCAAGCCTTCGCCCAATTCTGGGTCGGCGGCGAACCTGACGAAGGCGAAGCCTG
>DLVS01000109.1:11661-12330 GCA_003445095.1 Verrucomicrobiales bacterium | reverse complement strand
GCTCTTCCGATCTGAACCTGACGAAGGCGAAGCCTGGCGAATTTATGCCTTCTCTGACCGGCCCGCTTATCGGCCGGGCGACCTGATCCAATGGAAATTCACCGCTCGAAAACGAGTGAAGGGCGCCTACACCACTCCATCGGGCGATCAGCTCGGATATGAACTCCGTGGACCGCAGGGCACGGTCGTCACCAATGGCACCGTCACGTTGAACGCCTTCGGTTCGGCGTGGGGAGAACTCTCCCTGCGAACGATCGCTGAGCTGGGAACGTACTCAGTGCGGTTCTTCGCTCCCAAGAAACCCGACGACTCATTGGGTGAAGCGGAACTGTTCCGCCTCGAGGAATATCGGCTGCCCGAATTCGAAGTCACCGTGACCCCACCCGAGGAACGCGATTCCAACGGGGCACTTCGACCCAAACGCCTACGAGCCGGCGAACCAATTTCCGTCACCATCTCTGCGCAGTTTTATTCGGGAGGACCGGTCATTGGCGGAAAGGCCGACATCAGTGTTCAACGAATGCCCTTCGGTTGGAATTTTCCAGAGCCCTCCGAATTCGCCTGGTTTATGGCACCGGAGCAAAGCATCCCCCGCTGGCGGGGTGGAGGCGAAACGGTCCGACGCGAGACGGTGACACTCGACGCCCAAGGCCGCGCGACCTTCACGTT
>DLVS01000109.1:0-11517 GCA_003445095.1 Verrucomicrobiales bacterium | reverse complement strand
CGCGCCACGGTCGATGGCTACGCGGTCCGCGCCAACCCGTCGAATCGCTTACCACGCCCTGGCGACTCCGTTCGGATCGAGTTCCGAGCCGAAGATGCAAACCAACTTCCGGTGTCCGTTACCGGTGAAGTGAAGATTACCCGCGAATACTGGTGGGAGGTTTGGCGAGATAGCGTCGGGCGCGAAATCTCGGGCGACGAACTGAAGCGCCGGCGCGAAGCATCCCCAGTGTGGCCACCGGCCGTGGACCTAGGAATGAAGGAATGGACGCTCGAATCGAGAGGCTATCGGTCGGACGCCGTTTCCACCCATCAGGTAGCAACCGGCACCAATGGAATCGGCGAACTGAAATTCACTCCGGCGAAGGACGGTTACTTCCGGATCGCGTGGGAAAGTCCGGACGTCTGGGCCTTGGCCGGATCGCGGCAATCGGTGACCAATCGCATCCGAGCCGAATGTGCTGTTTGGGCGACCACCGGCGCCGCTGAACTCGGATACCGGACGGAGGGGTTGGAGATCGTGGTGGATCGCGAGAGTTTTCGTGTCGGCGAAAAGGCTCCCGTCATGGTGGTCACTTCCAACCCGGGACAATGGGTCTGGCTCTCAGTGGACGCGGACGGGTTGGTCGGGCAGCAAGTGTTCCAGATGATGGGCACAACGCGTTTGGTGCAACTCGACGTCGTCGAGCGGATGGTGCCGAACTGCTTCCTGCAGGCAGCGAGCGTGACGGACCGGAAGTTGTGGCGGGATTCCAAGTCTGTCGTCGTGCCGCCGGTGAAGAACTTTCTGACCGTGGAAATCACGCCAGACCAGGCTGAGCATCGTCCAGGCAGCGACGGCAGTCTGAATGTGACCACGCGAGATTGGACAGGAGAGCCCGTGGCCGCGGAAGTTGCCGTATCCTTGGTGGACGAAAGTGTTTTCTATATTCAGAACACTCTTGCCCCAGACCCACGTCAGTTTTTCTTCGGGGACCGCCGGTGGTCTAGCCCGAGTCTTGGGTCGAGCTTTGACACAGGAGTTTATCGAAGATTTTACCGCGCCGCCGACGGTTCTGTGCGGGACAGAGACGAACCGGAGATTCGCGGAGCAAGCGGGCTATCCGCTGGAGTGGGCGGGGTTGAAATTTCGGAAAGATTGATGTTCAACGCGGCCGCGCCGAAAGTCGCCATGGACTCACTGTCGCTCGCGGAGAGTCCTGCGCTCGGGCAACGGTTCGGGCTTATGCCGGCCGCCATGCCAGGGCGGGTTGTGATTACGGGCAGTCTGCAACCGGAACCTGTCGCTGTTCGCCAAGATTTCCGCGCCACGGCATTTTGGAAGCCGAACGTGGTCACGGATAAGGATGGGAAAGGCTCGGTCTCGTTTCGGTATCCCGATTCGACCACTCGCTGGCAAGCGCGCGGCGTGGCGTGCACGTCGGGTAACCAGGTTGGACTGGGCACCAACAGCGTCGCGACTCGTTTACCGCTCACGGTCCGCTTGCAGACTCCGCGTTTCCTGACCACCGGCGATACCGCGATCATTTCTGCCAACCTTAACAACAATACCGAATCGCCCTTAACGGTCACACCGACACTCGCGGCCCAAGGAGTCGTCATCGCTGGGATCGTCAAGCAAGGACAGGTCAACACCGGGCCCGCGGAATCAGTGACCGTTCCGGCCGGTGGGGAAGCGCGCGTCGATTGGCAAGTCCGAGCCGAGCAGTCCGGCGAAGCGAAGTTCACTGTGGTCGCCAAGTCGCCGACCTTATCGGATGCCATGGAACGCCGCCTCCCCGTGGTCGAGTACGGCCTCGAACAACGGGTCGCGCGGTCAGGCAAGGCGACGACCGACGTGACCATCAAGCTCGCGCTTCCCGAGCGACGCGTCGGCCCAACCGACTTCACGGTGACCGTCACGCCGAGCTTGGCGGTCGCGATGCTCGATGCACTTCCGTACTTGGCCGATTATCCGTATGGCTGCACCGAGCAAACGTTGAGTCGCTTTTTGCCGGCGGTGGTGGTTCGAAAGACTTTGCGCGATCTTGGACTCGACGCAGAAACCGTCATGGCCCGCACCTTCGGAGGAATTGCTACCAACGCCGCGGGCCAGGTTTCGCCACGTTTGGGAGCGAAGAAGGATTTACTTAAACTCGACGACATGGTGGCCGCCGGCTTGCAGCGGCTGTACAGCTTTCAACACGGCAACGGCGCGTGGGGCTGGTGGGCGGAGGGACCGGATGATGCTTGGATGACCGCCTACGTTTTGTGGGGCTTGAGAGTCGCTCAAGCCGCGGGAGTAGTGGTCGAAGCAGAACGCTTGGATCGCGCGGACCGTTGGTTGGTGGAACACCTGGCGACCTTCGATTCAGCGCCCGACCAAGCCGCCTGGGCGTTGCACGCGCTGGCCTCCGGGCGAACCCAACCTGGTCGGCCGGCGATTCGCGACTTAGAACGCCGCGCCTTCGATCGGGCCTTCTCCCGTCGAGCGGATCTCAGCGCCTATTCCCAAGCGCTTTTGGCATTGGCCGCGCAACGATTCGGTCTAACAGAATCGGCGCAAACCCTGGCCGACGCTTTGAGTGCGAGTGCGGTCCGTGACGATGCTCCCGATTCTTCGGTTCTTTACGGCGGAGCACTCCCCGGGGCTTCGACGCAAGCGACTGCCCATTGGGGACGCACCGATGCCACGTGGCGTTGGAGCGACAACGGCGTTGAATCCACGGCTTTCGTCGTGCGGGCGTTACTGGCAGCGTCACCTCAAAGCCCATCGATTTCTCCCGCGGTCACCTGGCTGCTCAAGAACCGTCGCGGTGCTTCGTGGAGCAACACCCGCGCCACGGCAATCACGCTGCTCGCCTTGACTGACTATTTGCGCACGAGCGATGAGCTCAAGGGTGAGTTCACTTTCGAGGTGCAAGTCAACGGCCGTTCGCTCGCGACTCACTCTGTGAAACCCGGTGATGCGTTGTCCGCCCCGTTTCAGCTCGGCGTCCCCGAGAGCGCACTGGTCGCCGGAACGAACACAGTCACTCTGCTTCACCGCAGTGGTATGGCGCCGATGTACTTCTCGGTGGAGGCGAAATTCTTCAACCAAGAAAACCCAATTCCTCCGGCGGCCACTGACCTCTTCGTTCGACGCGAGTATTTCCGTCTGGTGCCGGTGCCGACTCTCTTGGACGGGGTGATCGACGAACGAGCTCCGTTGCGAGGCAGCGAGAGCATTGCCAGCGGAGACCGCCTCGAAGCGCGCGTCATCCTCGAGACCAAGAACGACCTGGAGTACGTCCTCGTGGAAGATCTCAAACCGGCCGGGCTCGAAGCACTGTCCGTACAAAGCGGCTACAGTTTGAGTGCGCAAGAAGTAAAAGCGGAAGCCGCGCGAAGGCTTCAGTCAACGGCCAACGCCTCACTGCTGGACGAGGATCGAACGGGTCGTAGCGAGGGGTTGTACGTGGAGTGGCGGGATCGTCGGGCCGCGATCTTCGCCGGTCGCTTGCCCGCCGGAGTCTGGGAAATCCTGATTCCCTACCGAGCCGAAACCCCCGGCCAATTCGCCGCCTTGCCGGCCGTAGGCGAAGCGATGTATGCGCCGGAGATTCGCGGGAACTCGGTCGGCCGAACCCTGGAGATTCGCGAGGCCACCTCCGAGTAAGCCGGATCGATGGCTCGATCCGGAGTGTTTACGAGGCCACGTGGTGTTTGTCATTTAGCTGGATGAGAAGGATCAGACCTCTGAAGTATTCCCGACTGCCGTGGCGAAGGTGGCGGAGCAAATATCGGTGAACGTTTCGTGATTCTCCTGCTGAAGACGTCAGCGTTTGTTGTTGTTCCCAAATCTCGCCAGCGCGACGGACTAGGAACGCAGCTTTCGAAGTCCTGCTAGCCCCAAGATACCCAAACCGGCCAACACTCCCGTAGCGCCGGTGTCCGGAACTTGTGTTGAGGGGTGGACTGCCGAAAACGAGCCAGAGAATTCACCCCACAAACCAGAACCGTTATTCTGTACAGTGATGGAGAGTGTGTAGGTATCTAGCGCGGTGCCATGTGGGTAGGTTTGAGTGTCCGACAGCGTTGTTCCGTAGGGAATCGCGTTACCACCCAAAACTGCTCCTGTACCATCGGGTAAGTGCCTGAAGCCGTCGAATCCAAAACCATAAGTGGCTGTCCTAGGGTCCTGGGCATGTCCTTCGGAGGCCCCGTCCCAATACGTCAACATCGGCAACGAGAGATTGATGAAATCTCCGAACCCGTCTCCCGAAAACTTGAAACTCAGGGTGTGAGGCGTATCGACAAAGTCGGTGATGGAAACCGCGTAAATCGCACACGGCGCAACCGAGAAAACGAGGGCGGCTGCGATAGCTTTGGAGGTGAATTTGGGATGCTGCGGGAGAAGATTCATTGTTTCGGATTTTGTCGAGTGATTCATACAATGTTTGCAGACTGTTCCAGGTGGTTATGCGGGTCAACGGACAAATAAGATGGTAGGCACGCTTGGTGGGTACCAGACTTAGTTCAGCCATCACCCTAGACTGAGGTTAGAGGTAGGTAGAAAGAGACATCCATCGGAGGGCCGTTCGTCCTTGGCTTCTTGAAGCGGGTCGTTATGCTGAGCGGCACCCACACAAGAGATTCGTAAGCATGAATGACAGCCGATTGCTGCCCCGAAAGGGCGCAGGACGCCACGTAGGGTTTACTCTCATCGAACTGCTGGTCGTTATCTCCATTATCGCCATTCTGGCGAGCATGCTTTTGCCCGCACTAGTCTGGGCGAAACGGAAAGCTCAACAGGTCAACTGCGCGAGTAACCTGAAACGAATGGGCCTGTTGAACTCGATCTACTTATCCGAAACTTGGCCGGCCAATACCGCCGCGGAGCCTTGGCCAATTTGGTGGTGGTATAACATCGAAAAGAGATACGGGGTCACCAGGAAAATCCGATACTGTCCGGTGGCACCGGAGCGGTCCGCCTCCCAAATCAAGGACGATGGTTCCATGGAAGGATGGGTGACCCGCCCTTGGCTTCTCGACGCGAGGAATGGTTACCAGGGTAGCTATGGCTTCAATGCTTGCTTGAAATCGAACGGCCCCGATCTTTTGTCAGTCGGCAAGCCCCAGGACCGATTCCGCAGCGAAGCCGAAATCGAGACACCCGCGGCAACGCCCTTTTTTGGCGATGCCGTCTTTGTGGACGGCTGGGCCGAGCCGACCGACTTCCCAGCCAAGAATTTGTTCGACGGCGACAAATTCACGGCGCCGGGCTTGTCCCGTTTCGCGATCCCACGCCACAATGCGCCGCTGTCCGCTGCCTCGAAGAACTTCGATCCCGCGAACACGCTTCCCGGCGCGATAAACCTGGTCTTCGCTGACAACCACGTCGAAGCCGTCCGCTTGGAACGGCTGTGGCAGTTGACCTGGCACAAGAACTGGGTCGGGCCGGTCAAACGGCCGGGGCGCTAGCTCGCGATTCGATAGTGTGAGCGAGAAAACTTGAACCTCCCTTCCGTTAGCAATGCACTTTCGGGAAAGCCAACGCATCCTTCCCGCCGGGAGCCAATAAAGAAAGTCAGTGCAGAATCGCTGCCGACCGCGGAGCCAGCTCGAGTGTGAGCGAATCATTAGCCACCGAAGCACCAGGCCCGCTGAGCGCGTCAAGCAAGTGAGTGCCCTCTGCAAGCCCCAACGACTTGATCGGAACCTCCACATGCCTCGTTCGCGTGTCGTTGTTGATGGCGACAATCACGCGACCACCAGGACTGACGCGGGCGTAGGAATAAGTTTGTTCGTCCGCGGCGAGCTGCACGAGTCGGCCGCGACGGAGCGGTTCCAATTCAAGGCGAAGGCGCCCGAGGCGCTGCAAGTGTTCCCAGACCTCCTGCTCGGCGGGCGTGCGTCCTTCTCTAGCAAACGCGTTCCTCGAATCCTCGGGCCATCCGCCGGGGAAGTCGCGCCGGTTGTCCGGATCCCCACCACCGGGCAAGGCAATTTCGTCACCGTAGTAAACGAGTGGGATGCCGCGGGTAGTAAGAAGAAATGTGAACGCGAGTTTGAGACCCGCCGGAGTGGCGCCGGGCAAGTGCATAAATCGATCAACGTCGTGCAAACCGGCGAAGGTTACCAATTGGTTGGGGTTCTCGTACACGTGATCGCGGGCGAGTTGCTCGGCTAGCGGTTTCAAGGCCTTGCCTTCGCCGAAGGACTCACGGACGCGATAAAACAGCGGGAAATCAAAGAGCGTATCAATCCCCGAATCCACCCCGTCGAATCGTGCCCGACCCGCCTGATAAAACGACACCTTGGTCACGTCGCCGTCGAGCACTTCGCCCAGCAAGCTCAGCTTCGGATACTGGAGCTTCAAAGCCGCCGACCAGTCGTGCCAAAAACTCCGCGGCACATAAGGGAGAGTGTCTTGCCGAATGCCATCCAGCCCGGTCAACCCCACCCACCACAGAGCATTCTGAATCAGGTAACGTCGGCATTCCGCGTCGTCCTGGTTGAGGTCGGGCAAGATGTTGATGAACCATCCATCCAGCGTGCTGTGACGTAGTTCCGGTGCGGCGTGAGGATCGGGAATGGTCCATGTTTGCCAGGTGTTTTGCGGATGATCCGCCACGGTTCCATGGAACCACGTGGCGGTGGGTGGATTGGTAACCCACGGATGATACGGCCCGACGTGATTAGCCACTTGGTCTTGCACGATCTTGAGCCCCAAAGTGTGAGCCGTGTTCACCAATTCGCGCAACGTCGCCAAGTCTCCTAAATGTTCGTCCACGCCGTAAAAATCGACCGCCCCATAACCGTGATAATCGGTGATAGGCAGGCCACCCACGGGATCGAGCTTGTTCTCGAGCGTGTACTTCTCGAGCTCGTTCAGGCTGTCATTGTTGTCGTACCAGGGAGTTAGCCAAACCGTCGTAACCCCGAGTTCCTTGAGGTAAGGCAATCGTTGAATGACTCCCCGGAGATCACCGCCGTGATAATACCGCGGCTTCGATCGGTCGAGTAAACCCGGTGACTTCACGGGCTGGTCGTTCGCCCCGTCACCGTTCGCAAATCGGTCGGGCATGATGAAATAGATGAAGTCATCCGGACCGAAGCCTTGGAATCTTCCGGAAGGCGGCAAGGGGGCGAGGATCTCGAATGAGACCATCGCTCGCCCCGAAGGAGTAATCAGGGTCAACTCTCGTGGGCCAGGTCGAGCTCCGCTCGAGATTCGTACGTCGGCGAACGCGTACGTGCCGGCGGCGTTGACGGACACGTTGCTCACCCGAACACCGCGGACCCCTTCGAGGCGGGCGCCGGCGAGATCATTACCGCGAATCAGCAGGCGAATCGGATTGAGACTATGTCCGGGCCACCATGACGGCGGCTCAACTTTGCTGACGCTGGGTTGCGCGAGCAGCGGGATCGGCGCAATTACCGCTACGAGTGCCAAGCGAATCAAAAGGCGCATGTTCGGATGGGAAATGACCGACCGCAACGGGACCGTCACGCTGAAGGTTGATGCTCATAGTCAACTCGGCGCACCAACAGCGCAGCGATTCCCATCAAGACGCCGCCTAAAGCCACGGCATACACGGACTGGTTTCGAAACAGATGAGTGACAAGCCAGCCTGATCCCAGAGCAACGATGACCTGCGGGATTACGATAAAGAAGTTAAAGACTCCCATGTACGTCCCCATCTTTTCTTCGGGCAAACACCCGGCGAGCATGGCGTAGGGCATCGCGAGAATGCAGGCCCAGGCGATGCCGACCCCGGCCATTGAGACGAAGAGCGCGTACTTGTTGCGAATTACCAACACCGACAACAGCCCCAGTGCGCCACAGAGAAGTCCGACGGAGTGAATCGTCTTCGGTGAGACTTTGTGAACGAGCCCGATTAACACAAACGCCATCACCAACGCGACGCCGTTATAGATTGAGAAGCATACGCCGCCCCACTCCGTCCCTTCCGTGTACAACGGTGTTCCTGCTTCGACGGCCCCAAAAATGTACCGGGCAATGGCGGGGCCGAAATAGGTCCACATGCAAAAGAGTCCGCCCCAGGTGAACAGTTGAACCCAGGCCAATTGTTTCATCCGCGCGGGCATGGCGCCGATGCTGCCCAGAATCTCCCGAAGGTTCGTGCCAAAGCCGGATTTCTCCGCCTTCAACCGCTTGAAGGCTTCTATATCGGCCGGTGGATATTCCTTGGTTGTCAGGATCGTCACCATCACGCAGACAAACAACACGGCCGCTCCGATGTAAAAAGCGAGTCGCACCGATTGCGGAATCTTGCCCAAACCGCCGGTCTCGCTCGTCACTCCGAACCAATTGGCGAGCACCCACGGCAGCGACGACGACACCACCGCGCCAATCCCAATCAGAACCGTCTGCACCGAAAAACCCATCGGACGCTGGGCTTCCGGCAAAAGGTCGGCCACGAAGGCGCGGAAGGGTTCCATCGTAATGTTGATCGAAGCGTCGAGAATCCATAACAAGCCGACCGCCATCCACAACGCCGCGGAGTTGGGCATGGCGATGAGCGCGAGTGTGGAAAGCAAGGCACCGACCAGGAAATAGGGTTTGCGGCGGCCGAGGGAATTCCAGGTTCGGTCACTGAAATGCCCGACAATGGGTTGAACGACCAGTCCGGTTAGCGGCGCAGCGATCCACAGCAGAGCCAGGTCACCTTCCTTGGCCCCGAGCATTTCGTAGATGGGGCTCATGTTGGCCATCTGCAGGCCCCAGCCGAACTGGATGCCCATAAAGCCAAAACTCAGTTGCCAAATCTTAAGGAACGAGAGTGAGGGCTTCATTGGGGAAGACGATGTCATCACGGGGAGAGCGAGGAGGGACCTTGCATAGATGAAGGGTGTTCGCAAGCACTGCGGCGAGACCCGTAGTCGTTGTGCAACCTTTTGTTGCAGGTGCAACAAAAGTTGGTCGCCGAGAATTTGGAAATTGGATCCGACGTTGCCCGGAGGCGGACCGTGGCTGTGTCGGAGACCAGCCGCCGCGGCCAACCCGGGAATTTCGCCTCGGATGATTCACCCGCTCAATTGGCGGTGAAGCGCGGCAACTAGGGCACACCCCACAGCCGCCGTCCCGGAATGGATGTCGCTGCCGCTGGACCAAATTTTACTTTCGAGTCGGACCATCAACAATTCGCTGAGCTTGAAGTACCCCTGGCGCGTTGTTCGTCAGGTCGCCGTTGGATTGACCCAACGGCTCGACGCCCGCACGCTCGGCCGCCCGCATGATCATCGCGCCTTCCTTGCTCGCTGCCGATTTCAGCCGATTGGCCCATGAAGCCGGACGTGCTCAGCGCTCCGAGGCTGAGTACCTGCATCTCGATATTATGGATGGCCACTTTGTGCCGAACATTTCCTTCGGGCCAACTGTAGTCGCCGCCGTTCGGCCCGTGTTTCAGCGCTACTTGGATGTCCACCTGATGTGTTCCAAACCAGAAATCTTGCTGGAGGCATTTGTCGATGCCGGCGCGAACGGGCTGACAATTCACGTGGAGCTCGGGACTCAGGTGACTCCGCTGCTGTGGAAGATTCGTTCGCTCGGTCGGCGAGTAGGACTGGCGATCAATCCTCCGACGAATATCACGGAGGCGCGGCCGTTTTTGTCGCAGATCGATGTCTTGCTCGTGATGACAGTGAATCCCGGATTCGGCGGCCAAGCCTTCATCCATGAGTGTGTGCCGAAAGTGCAGCAAGCGGCCGCCTGGCGTCGTGAGCTCGGTCTGAATTTCCGCATCGAAGTGGACGGAGGCATCAATGACGAAACGGCTCAAGAATGTGCACGAGCCGGGGCGGACACCTTCGTCGCGGGGACTTCCTTGTTTGCTCGAAAGAATCTCGCGGCCGCCGTTCGCCGAATGCATCGGCTCGTCAGTGCGGCGACTCCGGCGTTGGCGCTGGGCTCCTGAGTTA
The DNA here is from genome assembly GCA_003445095.1 of Verrucomicrobiales bacterium. Lineage (GTDB taxonomy): Bacteria > Verrucomicrobiota > Verrucomicrobiia > Limisphaerales > UBA9464 > UBA9464. The sequence goes on along the minus strand of DLVS01000109.1, from coordinate 1,612 downwards.
GTCGTTCCTGCTGAACTATGGTTGCCGCCACGTTGGCGATGCTGTTGTTTGCGTTGTCGTCGGTCGCGGCGAAACGCTCCATCGGATTTCTCGGTTCCACTCATGCGAACTTGGCGCGGATCGTCCTCGCGACGGTCTTGCTGGGAGCTTGGGCACACACGTTTGGCGGTGGATTCCGGGGACCAGCTCTCGGCTGGTTTGTCGTAAGTGGCGTCATCGGATTCGGGATTTGCGACACCGCCATTTTCCTCGCGTTACCCCGATTGGGGGCGCAGTTGACTAGTCTGATGGTTCAGTGTCTGGCGGCCCCCATTGCGGCCCTCACGGAATGGATTTGGTTGGGGACTCGCTTGAGCCCGGGCCAAGTGATCTCCGGTACGCTCATTCTCGCTGGAGTGGGCGTGGCTTTGGCGCCCCAAGGAAAAGGAACGCCGGCCACCACGCCGGATTGGGTGGGTTACGCCTTAGGATTTGTCGCGGCGGCGGGACAAGCCTTCGGGGCAGTCTTGAGTCGCCATGGCCAACTGCTCTCCCGCGATGCGGGGTTTCCCTTGGACGGCATGACCGTCGCCTACCAACGCATCCTGGCTGGCCTGGTTTTCACGGTAGCGTGGTGGTGGTGGGCACGGCGAAATCGCGTGGGTGCTCCGCCCGCAGGTCCGATCGCAGTCCGTTTAGCGATCCCGTGGATTCTGATTAACGCCTTCAGCGGACCCTCGCTCGGCGTCGCGGCGTATCAATGGGCGTTGCTGCATCAGCCAACTGGAGTCGTCGTCGCCGTGACAGCACTGACTCCTCTTGCCGTGATTCCTTTCGCCTGGTGGCTTGACGGTGAACGCCCCAAGTCTCGGTCGGTGCTGGGGGCGGTTCTCGCCGTTGCCGGAGCAGTCGCGTTGGCGCTCGTCCGGTGAGCGTCCTTGCCAAGACGACTGAGACCTCCAACCTCCGCCCCCGCTGTCATGAGCTTTCTGATAGTCCAAGGTCTCACGCTCCCGCCCGAAGTCGCCCTTCACCTGGCTAGCTTGACCGGCGCCCAGCGCTCGCGAGCTCTCAACGCCTCCACGATTCGCTTCGAATCAGTCCAGCGCCGCGAGGGCGTGGCGGAGTATTGCCGCGAACATCAGCTCGACTTTGCGTTCCTGGAGTACCTCCGTCCGCTCGCGGAGTTTCGCGTGCTGGCGATGGACATGGATTCGACCTTAATCACGATTGAGTGCATTGATGAGCTCGCGGATTTCGCCGGTGTACAGCCTCGAGTCGCTTCCATCACGGCCGCCGCGATGCGAGGTGAACTCGATTTCCCGACCGCACTGAGTCAGCGGGTTGCTTTGTTGGCCGGTTTGCCCGAAACCGCCCTCCAGAAGGTGTACGACGAACGCCTCCGGTTGTCGCCGGGAGCCGAACGATTGCTCGCGGCCGCACAGGCGTCTGGATTAAAGACACTGCTCGTATCAGGGGGCTTCACCTTCTTCACTCAACGACTCGCGCGCCGACTCAAGCTGGATCAGACCCTGGCGAACGAACTCGAAATCCACGCCGGGCGACTCACGGGCCGGATCGTCGGCGACATCGTGGATGCTTCGGCCAAGGCCGCGAAACTTACCTCGGTTTG
>DLVS01000352.1:5863-6396 GCA_003445095.1 Verrucomicrobiales bacterium | reverse complement strand
CTGTGGATCGGCGCCAAAGAGATCAGTTCGGAGTTATGCCGTACCCTCCAACAGCTCGCCACGGGCCTGATGTTCCGCCCCAGCATCGGCGAGGAGGAATCCATGTTTTTTGTGTTTCCCCAACCCCAACCCGTTGCGTTCTACATGAAGAACGTGCCGTTCGAAATTGACGCCGCCTACATCGACGCCGATGGCATTATCACCGAAATCGTCCGGTTGAAGAAAATGGATCCTACCCCGGTGCCCTCGAAATCGAAGGCGATCCAGTATGTCTTGGAGACCGCGCCAGGATGGTTCGAGCGCAACGGCATAGGCGTGGGTGCGCTGATCCGTACGAGCAAGCGGAGTCTACGGGAAACGTTCGATTCCCGTTGAATGCGCATGCGCCTCGCCCTTGCGCAGCTAAACACCACCGTCGGTGCGATCACGGGAAACGAAGCCCTAATTGCGGCCGCGTACGAACGTGGGATAGCCGGCAGTGCGGATTTAGTCGTGACTCCCGAGCTCGCATTGACGGGTTACCCTCCGCGCGA
>DLVS01000352.1:0-5804 GCA_003445095.1 Verrucomicrobiales bacterium | reverse complement strand
TTGACGGGTTACCCTCCGCGCGACCTGCTCCTGCGGGAGTCGTTCGTCAGCGCGAACCTGGAAGCGCTGGAACGGTTGGCCAAGCGAACCGGGGAAGTCGGCTTACTGGTGGGATTCGTCGGGCGCAACCCCCGACGTCCCGGACGTGAGCTCACAAATGCCGCAGCGTTGCTCGCTGCGGGGAAGATCGTGGCTATTCGGGAAAAGACGCTGTTGCCGACATATGATGTCTTCGACGAAGACCGCTACTTCGAGCCCGCGGTGGAGAATCTCTCCGTAGAATTTCGCGGCCAGAAGTTGGGGATCACCATCTGCGAGGACCTGTGGAACGACGAGGATTTCTGGCCCGAACGCCGATATCGCCCGAATCCGGCCGTGGCCCTCGTCACGGCGGGGGCAGATCTGATCGTCAATCTTTCGGCGTCGCCTTGGCACGTTAGCAAAGAACGGACTCGTCAGGCCATGTTGGCCAGTCTTGCCGCGAAGACAGGCCGTCCGGTGGTGTATTGCAATCTAGTGGGGGGAAACGATGAGCTCGTGTTCGACGGCCAAAGTTGCGGATTCGATTCCGAGGGCAACTTACTCGCGCGCGGCGCGGCGTTCGCGGAGGATTTCTTGTGGATCGAGTCCAAGGCTCGCGGCGGGTCGGCGGCACCGGCCGAACCAGAGGAACGCATGCTGTACGAAGCGTTAGTCCTCGGTACTCGCGACTACTTGCACAAGTGCGGATTCAAGTCGGCGGTCCTCGGGTTGAGCGGTGGGATCGACTCGGCCGTAGTGGCTTGCCTAGCGGTGGCGGCGTTAGGACCAGACCAAGTTCGAGGACTGTCCCTGCCTTCGGAATTCAGTTCCCCGGGCAGTCTCGACGACGCGCGGGAACTCGCGCGCAACCTGGGCATCGCTTACGACGTCGTGCCGATTCAACCGCCTTTCCGGGAGTTAAAGTCGCAACTGCAACCGCTGTTTGCGGGGCGGTCGGAAGACACCACCGAGGAAAACCTCCAGGCGCGGCTTCGCGGAGTCACGTTAATGGCGATGTCGAACAAGTTCGGCTCGTTGCTGCTGACCACCGGAAACAAGTCGGAACTCGCGGTAGGTTATTGCACTTTGTACGGCGATATGTGTGGTGGTTTGGCGGTCATTAGCGACGTACCAAAAACTTGGGTGTATCGACTGGCCCGCTGGATCAATGAGGAAGCAAAGCAGCGGTTGGGAAAATCGTTGATTCCGGAAGCCAGTATCTCCAAGCCCCCCAGCGCCGAGTTGAGGCCGAATCAAACCGACCAAGACAGTCTTCCTCCGTACGAAGTTCTCGATGCGATTCTCGAGGGCTACGTTGTGCGCGGGCGGTCACCGTCCCAATTGATCGGCGATGGCCTCGACCCGGCCGCGGTCAAACGGGTCGTCCGGCTGATCGACAGTTCAGAGTACAAACGGCGCCAAGCGGCACCGGGACTGAAAGTCACCACGAAAGCCTTTGGGGTAGGGCGGCGCATCCCGATCGCGCAATCGTGGCGAGAAATCTAACCGCGAAAACCAAGGTCGGGTCGGCATACGGTAACCAAGGAACCCGAGAAAGAGCGATTTCCGAAGAGTTTGAGGCACCCCAAAAAAAGGTCTCGCCGATGTTTGCGCGCAGCTGGCCGATGCCGAGACGGGGACGCTATTGATATTTCGAGGGCGGCGGAATGGGGACTGGAATCCCCGACCGGCTGTTGGGATCAAGCACGGTCTGCGTAGGTATGACTTGATCCTGGGGTGGTTGAGGCGAATCGGTGCCAGGCCGAGTGGGTAGGTTTCGGGTGATCTGGGGGATTTGAACGCCCCCGCCAGCCGTGTCGGCCGGATTGACTGGAGCATACGAGGGGGCCCCAGTGCTATTGAACGCGGGCTGCGAGGAATTGAGGTTGACCCCACCCCGGCCAATCACAACCGGACCGGAATTGCCGCCCACGTTCGCCAGCGGGACTGGCGCGACGGGCGACGGAATGGGCGAGCCAGGCGGAAGTTTCGGCACGTTCGGATTTCCCGGACCTGTGCCGCCACCTCCCGTGGACTTCATGCCATTGTCCGCAAAGTTCAGCGAAACCTCGCGACCACTCACCAAAGCGCGGACTCGTCCTTCCTTCGCATTAATCTCCAAAACTTTGAAATCCTGGAACTCCTCCCCTTCGCCGGCAGTCTCGTAGTCAGGTTGTTTCGAGCCGGGACGATTGATGACGAAGTACGCCTTTTTCCGACCTTCGCGGTGGAACACCCCGGTCAGGAAAATATTGGGCGGCGCCGACGGAGGAGGGGCTACGACGGGCGGCTCGGGTTCTGGCGGCGGACGAATGCCGAAGGCATTGCGGTTGGTGATGACCGAGTAGGGGTTTTCGCCGGGGATCGCTCCAACCGTTGCACCTAGTGAAAGCACCCCGCCCAGAGCAATCCCCCAGGCGAATCGAATCCAACCGTTTGGGCGTCGTTGCATAGCCTAGTTCGTCAACACCAGTGTTACGGCAAAGTTGCCGGCGCCTTGGGTTCTGTCCAGGCCGCCGCATTGGTCAGGTTCCAGCCGCCGCCGAGGACTCGGTACAAGTCCACAATCGCTCGGGCTTCCGCGAGCCTCGCGTTGTTCAATTCGACCTGCGTCGGATACAACTGCTGTTGCGCCTCCAAGACCTCAAAATAGCTCGAACGCCCGTTGATGTAGCGTTCCGTGGCAATCCTCACCGATGAGATCAACGCCAGGACCGCTTTCTCACTTTCAATCCGGACCTCAATGAATTTTTGGCGTGCAACCAAGCTATCCGAGACTTCGCGGAGCGCATTCAGCACCGTTTGTTCATAGACCGCCACCGACTGGTCATACGCGGCCTTCGACGCTGCGTATTGCGCCCGGATTTGGCCGCCCTGGAAAATCGGCCCCGTCACACCGGCCGCGATCGACCAAATCCGGGATGAACCTCCAGTGAACGCATCCATCTCCAAACTGCCTTGACCGAACATGCCGGTCAGACTGATCTGCGGGAAAAAATTGGCTTTTGCCGCACCGATCAACGCGCTCGACGCAATCAATTGCTGCTCGGCCGCTGAAATATCAGGCCGACGCTGCAAGAGATCGCTGGGCAAACCTGCCGGGATTTCCGGCGCTACGAGCGTCTGTTGATTTATCGGCTTTTCGGCGGCGGCAACCGAGCCGGGCGGCCGGCCGACCAATAGGTTGAGGGCGTTTTCGGCGGCGACGATTCGGCGTTGAAGATCCGGGATCGTCGAGGCAGCCCGGGCCAGCGAGGCCTCCGCACGATCAGTTTCCAGTCGGGAGGTCACCCCGCCTTGCAAACGGTCCTGAAAAATCCGGAGCGTCTCAGCATACGCATTGGTAGCCTCGCGCTGAATTATCAGTTCGTCCCGCAAAGACAGCACTTGGAGGTAGGCCGAAGCAAGGTCACTGACGAGGGTGAGCCGGACATTGCGCTCCCCTTCCACAGTGGCCAGGTATTGCGCTTGGGCCGCTTGGCTGAGTCGGCGGATGCGCCCCCACAAGTCGATCTCCCATGACGCCAGGCCCCACGCGTACGGAGTCGTGCTGGTCGAGCCCAGTCCGGCGGCGCTACTCCCGAAGACTTGATTCTTGCCTCGCGCGATCCCTCCGGAATAACCCAGTTGTGGAAATAACGGTGCCCGCGCCACGGTCACCTGTTGGCGCGCTTGTTCCACGACCGCGACAGCCTGCCGGAGGTCGTAGTTGTTGGTGAGCGACTCCTGAATCAGACCGAGCAGCACCGGATCCTGAAACAGCGTCCACCAAGGCAAGTCGGCCAAGGAATTCGTACCCGCGGCCGCGGGTCCGCGGAATTCGGGAGTTACTTGGGTTTCTGGCCGTTTGTAATCGGGGCCGACCGCGCATCCGGCGAGTATCGCCGCCACTAGCAACGTCGCCCCCAGTGCGGTCGCGGTTTGAGCTCGGATCAACTTCTTTAAAAACATGGCCAACCACTTCATCGAATTATCTTTCATTCTTGTTCCAATTGTTCGCGGGCGAGTTCCAGTTGCTTGCGGGCGAGCTTGTTGACTTTCGGGAATTCCAAATCCAGGGACCACAAGGCGTCGATGATCGCCGAGGCGACGACGATTCGCGTGAACCACTTATTGTCCGCGGGCACCACGTACCATGGAGACTCCTCCGTGGCGGTTTGTCGAATCGTATCTTCATACGCCTGCATGTACTCACGCCAACGCTGGCGTTCATGAATGTCGGCTGAGGAAAATTTCCAATTCTTTTCGGGTTCAGTGAGTCGCTCCAGAAACCTGCGCTTCTGTTCGGTCTTCGACACATTCAGGAAGAACTTGCGGACCAAAACTCCATTGCGAGATAGATACCGTTCGAGCCCGCGAATGTCGTCGAAACGCTGCTTCCAAATGTCTTTGGTGATGGTTTCGGGCGGGAGCTTTTGCTTTTCGAGGAGTTCGGGATGGACCCGAACGACTAGCGTCTCCTCGTAATACGAGCGATTGAAAATTCCGATCCGCCCCCGTTCCGGCAGGTGATGCGTATAACGCCAAAGGTAGTCATGGTCGAGCTCTTCACTGGTCGGAGCTTTGAAGGAGCGAACCTGGCATCCTTGAGGATTTATTCCGGACATGACGTGCTTGATCGCTCCGTCTTTGCCCGCCGCATCCATCGCTTGGAAGATCAGGAGAATCGCCCATTTGTCCTGCGCGTAGAGCCGTTCTTGGAGTTCAGCGAGGGCTTCGACGCCAATTTGAAGGGCCTCCACGGCCTTCGGTTTGTCGGCCGCCTTCAGCCATAAGGTGTCACCGGGGGCATAGTTTTTGAGCCGGAACTTGTGCCCGTTGTTGACCCGGAAAGGATCCGCCAACTTGCGGGCCGACTTAGCGATTCGGGAAAGTTTCATCAATCTTGGGCAGAGTAAGCCAGAAGTGCGTCCCGGGCATAATCAGTGGGTCGCCGGGGCCGCTGGCGTAGCGCCTCCGGTCGCCGCGGGAGAATGGGGTTTCCCTCCCCCCAGCTTCTCGACCACATAGAACAAAACGGGAATGAGGAAAATGGCAATGAAGCTGGCCGCCAACATGCCGCCGATGACAGTGAACCCCATGACCTGACGTGAAAGGGCGCCGGCGCCATTCGCCCTCGCCAACGGAACGCAGCCCAAGATGAAGGCGAAACTGGTCATCAGGATGGGACGCAGGCGCAGCTTGGCTCCTTGGAGCGCCGCGTCGAGCAGCGGCTTGCCTTGGTCAAATCCCATCTTCGCGAATTCAACGATCAGAATCGCGTTCTTGGCCGCCAGACCAATCAACATGACCAGACCAATCTGCGCGTATACGTTGTTCTCGTAGCGTCCGATCATCAGCCCGGCAAACGCGCCGCAGACCGCGATCGGAGTACCCAATAAAACGCTGAAGGGCAGGCTCCAACTTTCGTACTGAGCGGCCAGGATGAGAAAGACACAGAGCAAGGAGAATCCGAAGATCACCATCGGCGACACGCCTTCTTGAGCCTTCTTTTCCTGGAAACTCATTCCCATGTAATCATAGCCCATGCCCTCGGGCATCGTCTCGGCGAAAACCTCCTCCATCGCCTTCATCGCCTGAGCGGAACTGACTCCCGGCTTCGCCGAGGCATTGATTTGCGCCGCGGAGTGAAGGTTATAGCGCATGGTGAATTCGGGGCCGTTCGTCGCGGTGACCGTCGTCAGCGCCGCCAGCGGGACGTGATTACCGGATGAGTTCAGGACGTAAAACTGGCCAAGATTGTGAGCGACGTTGCGGAAGTCACCCTCAGCTTGCACATACAC
>DLVS01000333.1 GCA_003445095.1 Verrucomicrobiales bacterium | reverse complement strand
CATCGCTCGAAGGCGTTTGGGGTCTACGATCGCGATGGCCGCTTGAGCGAGCGCGTCGGCGAATGTCGGGACGAATGGAATCCGAGCCAGCCACCGTCCGCGCCGCACTATGCCGGTGAAGGCGGACTCAACGAGCTTCGGCAAGGCGTCGGGCATTTTCCATGACTCGGAGATGAACTGCCCGACCGAGGTATCGAGTCCACGCGTCGAAATACCATCGAGGTCGAGTATGCAACGTGTAACAGCTGTGGCCAATGAGGGTCGTCGTACCGTCCGGATCGGGATGCAGATCAAATTCGCCCCAGTGGGTGTCAAAATGTCCGAGCAGTTCTGGATGATCGGGTTGTGACACGATATCGAAACGCAGACGTCGGTTGGGCTCGAAAACGGCAACCCGCTCCCGAAATACCACATTCTGACTAAACATGCAGAGCCGCTCCTTTCCGACCGCATCGGCTCCGGGCGGGGTTTCAACTGGGTAAGGAAGACCGAGTCGGAACACCCAAAAATCTGGCGGCGCGGGGATCGGGGAGAAGGAGACGACGTGCGGCCAGACGGCTTCAGGCGGCGCTTGAATGTGCAGGTAGTCGGTGAAGACGGCCTGTGCCGGCGGAGGGGCCAGGCGGGATTCTGCCAACGCACCAATGAAAACCAAAGGTATCAGAGTTACGCGGAGCGTGCCGGGATCGGTCCGAAAGAGACGGTAGCCGGCCATTAGCGAAACCAACAGCAGCGGGTAGTACAGCGGCGCGGCCATGAGGAGACAAATTGCGCCTTCCTGAAAAACGACCGCGGCTCCCAACAATCCCAGGATCGCCAACCAAAGCGCGTGAAGGCATTGCCCGCCGAACGTCAGGGCGAGGTGCCGCCAGAACCAAGCGGACACCATCCCGACCAGCAAGGGGACCAAGCCGACATTGAAGATCGCGAGCGACATTCCGAAGTCGGTCCGTCGGCCCAAGGCTACCGACGCCGCGATGGCGAGCACCGCGGCAAGATTCCCTGCGATTCCTCCCAACAATAATATGGCCGCTTTGGGAAACCGCTTCTTCGGCAGCTTACGGTGCGGCGTAGGGTGGGCAGCGGCTTTGTTGGGATCATCCATCGGAGTTGTCCGGCGATCGGGCAAGGGCGCCGGCGGGCGACTGTGAAGAAGCTTAAGGTGGCTGTCACATCTGTTCGTGGGTGGCTGAATGCCGGCACGGCGAGTGGAGCTGAAAGGTTGCTCATCGGCTTCATCGTGAGCTCACCAAGCGAGGCTCGACCTTGATCATCCCGTCGGGTCGCGTCTGTTCAAAACGGAGACTGACAGCTGCTCCCACACACCTCCAGAGATGGTGAGCGGCGAACTAGTGATCAAGGGCGTACGATCGGCGTGATCGGCGTATCGGTGTTAGATCCGCGTTGACATAGCTGAGCTCGCGGAGTGAATAGTCCCTCATCCTCATTCTTGCTCGTGGCCGGTTGGCACCACGTCCCCTGAGGCGGGGTTTGGGGGTGCTCCACGGGTTCCTTCCGCAATGATGCGGCCGGAGATTGATGGGAAAGGAGACAGCGATGCGTGATTTCTGCGGACGGTTGAGCCGTTGGACTTTGGTGGCGACACTGGTCGTTCTGGGCGCCGGAAGTACCGGTTGTGCCACCAATGGGCGGCAGGTGCTCTTAAAGGAATATGGTCCCACCGTTCCGGAGGTGGCGAGCGCGCTCAATGGGAAAACTATCTGTATAAAACGATTTGAGTGTGCACCGTCGCTAACTGCAGTGCCACCGACCACGCCGCCGATCGAGCCGGCTGGGTTCAAGTTCGAGGAGTTACCGGGGGCGCAGGACAAGGTTTGGGGCAAAGAACTCGAAGCGGCGCAGAAGTCGGTACCGAAAGCGGATTGGCGAGAAATCGGCAACCTTCGGAACGGGTTTGGAATGACTCTCAGCCACGTGTACGCCTTGAACGATCCAGGCGCCTGGTTGGCGGATACGCTGCGCATGGATTTGGAGAAGCAAGGGGCCAAGGTGGTCCCACCCGAGGAAGCAGAGAACGCAGATGTTTGTGTCTCAGGCGACATTCAGTTCTGCCGAGTGGACATCTACATGAAAATCTGGGGCGACTTGGTCGTGGAACTCGCGGTTACGCGGAAAGGCAGGGATACGGTCAAGACAGTCCTTCACACTGAGGGTGGCACGGTGGCCTGGGTCGCTTCGGAAGGGGAATTCTACAAGCCAATCCGTGAGTGCCGACAGAAGTTCTCGTGGTTGGCTTTGCAGGAGATCGCCAAACTGGTCCAACGGTGATATGGGTTCAGTCGAAGGGCTGGCAGCTGTCAACGGTATTCTTCGTGACGGACACGTGTCCTGATTGCCTCTGGTTCCTGCGGAGTTCGGGCTGGATCCGCGCCCAATCCGGAAGGGCGGTGCGGCTAGGGCGCGGCCCATAGCCGAGGTCCCGGCGCTGGGAGTTGTCTAACTTTGGATTTGGCCCCAGCCTTTTAACCATGTTCGCCATGCTCCGTCGATCGGTAAGTTCCCTCCACCTAGCCTCATTAGTGGCGGGCGCGGTCGTTTTCGCCGGCAACCTCGCGGGCGACCCTTATTCCGACTCCATCACCGCGGCCGCCCAAGCAAGATCCACTTTGCAGGATCCATCCGTCTTTTCTGGCCTCACTCTCATCGATCAGTCTCGGCTGAGCACCATTACGGTCGACGATGGTGCGGGCGGCCGGAAAACTATCGAAGCGGTCAAAGTGACGACCCTCACCAGCTTCACTTCTCCGTACGACAATGCGCAGCCGCTTCAGCGATTCGTCGTCGATACCGCGGGACATTTCCGGGCCAACATTTGGGTCACGGTCGAGGGAGATATCACCGACTATTACTTGAGTCGGTCGCTGCCGGTTACGGATAACGCCACGGTGACGTTCAACATGCTGCAGGCGCTCGGCATTTCGAGTAGCAGCAAGTACGACGCGCTCACGTTCTACGTCGAACCCAAGTTTGTCAGCCGGCCGTCGTTCGATCCATCGATCTCATCTCATCTTCCACCCGAGTGGACCGGTGACCACTACACTTTTTCCGATCTCGCGAGTTTGAATCCGTCATACTGGGGTTTCGCGCCAACGGATAAGATTGGCGGCAAGTACCAACGACCCTTCACTTCATTCGAGGGCCCCAACTCGTACTCGGACTGGCTGAATGCCTGGAGTTTGGCCAGCTACGATCTCACCGGGGATCGAGCGTTCCCCTACACGGGATTGGGTTGGACTTGGAATTGGAATCCCGATCCCGCGCTCAATGGATTTGCGCTGAGTGAATTCATCGTAAGCGGTGGCGCGGAATTCTATTTCGACAGTTTGCAGGCGCCTATTGGACTGGTTCCTGAACCGACCTCGGTGTTGTTGCTGGGTGTTGGGCTGGCGTTGTTTGTGATAGTTGGGAGGCGCGGACGGAGTTCGGTGAGTCGCTGACAATGATCCGGCGCTCTCCTTCGCGGCTTCGCGTGCGATCCTTACTGCCTGGCTTAGAACGCCAGGTTGAGTTGCACGTAGCACCAATTGGCGTCGTGCGTTCCTCCGGTATTAGCCAACGATTCGTCCACGTAATCGCCGGTAAAGAAGTGACCGAAGCCGCCTTCGATCGCTCCGAATTTCCGGATTGGATAGCTAAGGATTAGGTCCAGTTCTTGGCCAAAGCCTGAGCTGTTGTTGGGACGGATTCCGTAACCACCGGTGGTACGGGCGGCTTGAGTGGCGTTATAGGAGAAGTCTTCGGTCGTTTGCAGCCAGAACACGTGGAAGTTCAGGGTCGCCTTAAGTTTGCCGACCGGATACCAGGTCGAAGTCGCGGCGATTTCGCGCATGTTCTGCCACGAGAAGAAATCCATGGCGCCGTAGAATTTGTGATTCGTTGGAAAGAGATTCACAAACGTCTCGTGCTTTTCGTCGAGGGGGTCGTCATCGCCGGATGCTTGGTTGAAAATAAGGCCGAAGCGTGGTTTAGCCCAGGCGTTGGTCAGCGTGTATCCGCCCTCAAAATGCATGGCGTAGGAAGTCTGATCGAGCTTCTTGCCGTTCACCACCACCGGCGTACCTCTCGGGTACTGGAATTGGCCCAGTTGGCCGGCGAGTTCGACGTCGTAATCCCAGCCATTGAGCGCGCCCGGTACTGACTTTAGATGAGTTCCTAAAGTGTAAATGTCGCGCGGGGAATTTCCCCGCTGAACCGTGCCCACATTGTTCTGCGAGTCGGTGTTAGCGTTGTCGCCTAGGAAATAGAACTCCGCGGTACCTTTAGGAATGAGCCCTTTGGTCTGAGCGTACAGGCCCCAGAATACTTCGTCCCAGTTGACGATATCGGTTCCCTGATTCACGGGAAGAACCACGCTGCTGGCAAAGGC
>DLVS01000601.1 GCA_003445095.1 Verrucomicrobiales bacterium | reverse complement strand
AACCCGGCATGGCGTCGTGGTTGGCAATCATTGCGTCCCGTGCGCCGGGTCGCTGAGCTTGGGTCGTTGAGATGGCCACACAAACCGCCCCTACTTTCACCGAAGAACCGAATGATGACGAAATACCTTATCTCCTTTCCAGCAGGGGCGATGGCAGTCCCCGCCGAGGACTTTGCCGCCGTGGGCGAAGCTGCGCGCGAGGTCATACGCGAGGCGAAGGCTACAGGTGTGTATGTGTTCGGTGGTGGTATCAACGAGGATGTCGCACCACTCATGGTCGCTTCAGACGGCACGGTCACAACCGAAACCTATCCCCAGACGAAGGAGTTTGACGGCGGCTTCTGTATCCTGCAGCTCCCGTCACGCGCAGCCGCCATCTTGTGGGCTGCAAAGATCGCCAAAGCTTGCCGCTGCTCTCAGGAACTCCGTGAGTTTGGGTATGACGCCGAGAGTTGAGCGCACTATGACATGGCCTGCGCTGCAGCGCCCGGCGGGAGCGTTGCGGTTGCCATCGTCGCCTCCCGTGCGCCGGGTCGCTGAGCTTGGGTCGTTGTGGACGGCGGTCAACAGTGGTCCCGAATTTCGAAGTGCACTTTAGGAGCGCGGGCGGCCTCGCCCGCCTGACAGCCGAAAGGTCAACCTATCGGCGAGTGGGAAGAAAGCAGACCAACCACCGAGGAACGGAAATGGACAGATGCACAGATGCGCGAGCTCCGGATTTGCTGCTTGGCCAAAGGCCGGAAGACCGAATATCCAGGTGATGCGCATGAGGATTAGGACGGACATTTCTTTCTTGGTCGCTTGGTGCATCCTACAGTTGGCGTCGCTGCCGGTCGCCGCCGACTCCAATTGGCCGCAGTTTCGCGGTCCGTCGGGGCGAGGTATCTCAGAGGAGGTGCTGCCACAGACTTGGAACCTTGAGCGCGGCGAGAATGTTCGCTGGCAAACACCAATTCCGGGACTCGGACACGCGAGCCCGATTATTTGGAGTAATCGAGTGTATGTGGCCACCGCGGTTCGGCCTGGTGCAAAATCCGAGTTGAAGACGGGCATTTATGGAGCGGGTGAGTCCTATGTGGAGAAAGAACCACATCAGTGGCGATTGCTTTGCCTCGACCTCGCGGACGGAACGGTGCTTTGGGATCAACTGGCTCACGAGGCCGTGCCGCGTCAGCAACGGCACACGAAGGCGTCCCACTGCAACTCGACGCCGGCGACCGATGGCCAGCATCTTGTCGCGATTCTCGGTTCCGAAGGGCTGTTCGGTTTCGATCTGGAGGGAAGAAGAATTTGGCGCCGCGACCTTGGGAAGATGGACGCCGGTCCCTGGGACGTTCCCGACCTTCAGTGGAGCTTCGCCAGTTCACCCATCCTCTACGATGGCCGCGTCTTCGTGCAGTGCGATGTCTTGAGCGAACAATTCTTGGCCGCTTACGACGTCACAGACGGCCGCGAAGTCTGGCGCACGCCACGGAAAGAAGTCGCGAATTGGTGCACACCCGCGCTGGCGCTAAACGAAGGTCAAATCGTCCTGAATGGTTGGAAAGAAGTCGCCGGTTACGACCTCAAGAATGGAAAACGGCTTTGGTGGTTGGGTGGCGGTGGCGATATCCCCGTACCAGCGCCGTTAGTGGTTGATGGAATGGCGTTCTTCACCAGCGCGCATGGTAAGTATCGCCCCTTGCGCGCGGTGCGTTTGGACGCTCGCGGCGACGTCACTCCTCCCCGAGTTGAGGATACCAATGCCGCGGTGGTTTGGTGTCATCCGCGGCTGGGTAGCTATATGCAGACCCCCATCGTGATCGGGAGCAACCTCTGGAGCTGCGACTGGCAAGGTGTGCTGACCTGTGGGGATGCGAGCACCGGAAAACTCCACTACAGCGAGCGGCTCGGAACGGGTGGCCAAGGGTTCACCGCGTCACCCATCGCGGCGAAAGGACGTTTGTATTTCGCTGACGAAGGAGGGCGAGTGTACGTGGTGGCCGCCCAGGAGAAATTCGAAGTCTTGGCCACGAATCAACTAGGCGACGCGTGCCTCGCTACGCCCGCTGCATCGGGCGGCACGCTGCTTTTTCGGACGCCCGAGAAAGTCGTGGCATTCTCGGCTAAACCGTAGTCGCGCCGCGCCATTCTTGTGGGGTAGGGGTGGCGCGCTGCCAGGCGTAGCTCCGGGCCGGCTTTGCGCCGAGACGCGTCGAGTTTCTCCCTCGCGCCAGTGCGAAAGGCCGCGCTTGAGGCGCGGGGCCGCCGCCGCGCGGCAGCCCTACCCGGTTGATGGGCCTTCGGGGGCGATCGAGTATCTCGAACGCACGGCGCGCTTTCCTTCCTGAAATGATTCGGCAGTCTGACGCCATGCACCTAGTCGGAAGGCTGTTCGTATTCTCGATGCTCCCGGCGTTGGCGCTCGCGGCCGAGCCCTTTGCCGGTACTCGCGAACTTACCGACACCAACGATTTCGCCGCCGCCATGGTGGGTGGCATCAGTCGTTACTTGGAGCGCGCCACCGCCGCGTCGATCACGAATCGCGCCCAATACTGGCAAGCCGACGGCGATCCGCTTCACCGCTTCGACAAGAATCGGGCTCGCTTCCGAGAATTGCTCGGACTTACGGATGTTCGCGATCCGGTGGTCTTGAAGTTCGTCGCGCCGGCCACGAACAACGTTGTTGGTTCGACTGAAATAGGCCGTGGCAACGGTTACCGAATATTCGCGGTGACTTGGAATGTGTTTCGGGGCGTCGAAGGCGAAGGATTATTGTTGGTGCCCGAGGGCGAAGTGAAAGGGGACGTGATCGCGCTGCCGGACTGCGACTGGACGCCGGAGCAAATTGCCGGACTTGCGCCCGGATTGAGTCCCGAGGAACAGTTCGCACGGCGTTGCGCCGAGCAAGGTTGTCGAGTGATCGTGCCTTCGCTGATCGATCGCGGCGAGCGGTTCGCCGGGAATCCGGGAGTGCGTTCGGTGAAGCACAGCCAACGCGAGACGCTCTGGCGGGCAGGATACGAAATGGGTCGCACACCCATCGCCTACGAGCTTCAGAAGGTTTTCGCGGCGGCGGATTGGCTCGAAGGAACTCGAAAGGCTCCTTTGGGAATTATCGGCTACGGGGAAGGAGGTTTGGTCGCGCTGTACGCCGCGGCCGCAGACCCGCGTTTTAGTGCCGCTTATGTGAGCGGCTATTTTGGTCCGCGCGAACGACTTTGGGAGGAGCCGATTTATCGCAATGTCTTCGGGCTCCTGCGCGAGTTTGGTGACGCGGAGATCGGTGCGTTGATAGCCCCACGATGGTTGTGGCTCGACACCGGGAAGTATCCCAACGCGGTCCACACCGATGCGAACGGTGGAGCACCCGGTCGCCTTGGCCGGCCTGATGAACTGGCGATCTCTCAGGAATACGAGCGCCTCCAGAAAATCTCTGGAGCCGCGCCGTTGGGTCGCAGTGGCATCGCGTCCGACCGATTGGTTGACGAAGTGAATCGCTTTGTGCTGGCGCTGACGGGTGCAAATCCTGCCTCCGACTTGAAGCCCGGCTCAGCTCCACAAGTCACTGGGACTCTGCCCGACCCGGCCGCGCGGACGCTCCGGCAATACCGTCAAATTCTGGACGACACCCAATGGTTGATGCGCGAGAGCGAGTTTACCCGGCGAGAATTCTGGAAGCGGGCTGACTTGAAGAATCTCGGAGCATTTACGGACTCCGTCACGGCTTACCGGGAATACTTCCGGTCCAATGTGGTGGGCGTGATCCCGCCCGCGTCTCTTCCACCGAATCCCCGGACTCGCTTCTTAGGCGAGACGAATGGCGTGCGACGATACGAGGTCGTTCTCGATGTTCATCCGGATGTCTTTGCCTATGGAATTCTCTGTGTGCCGACCAACATCCAGCCCGGCGAGCGCCGCCCAGTGGTTGTTTGCCAGCACGGCCTGGAGGGACGTCCGGTCGATGTGTCGGACCCGGCGGTGGCCAGTCAGTACTATCATCAGTATGGCTTGCGCCTGGCCGAACGGGGCTTCGTCACATTCGCGCCGCAGAACCCGTACATTGGCAACACGCGTTTCCGTCAGGTGTTGCGTCAGGCGCAACCGCTCGGTTTGACACTCTGGTCGTTCATCGTTCGCCAGCACGAAGTCATTACCGACTGGCTGGCGTCACTCGATTTTGTGGATCCAAAACGCATTGCGTTCTACGGGCTGAGCTACGGTGGCAAAACCGCCATGCGAGTTCCGGTGCTGGTGGACCGCTACTGCCTGAGCATCTGCTCGGCCGACTACAATGAGTGGATTTGGAAAAACGTCTCGGCGCGGTCGCCGTATAGCTACTTGTGGACGGGCGAGTACGACATGCCGGAATGGAATCTGGGCAACACGTTCAACTACGCCGAACTGTCCTGGCTGATCTTGCCTCGACCGTTCATGGTGGAGCGAGGTCACGACGATGGAGTCGCGCCGGACGAATGGGTCGCGTACGAGTTCGCCAAGACTCGCCGCATGTACGTGAAATTGGGATTGGTCGAGCGGACGGAGATCGAATTCTTCGACGGCCCGCACTCGATCCACGGCGTGGGAACGTTTGACTTTCTCCATCGGCATTTGAACTGGCCGGCGCCGTGAACGGCTGAGGTCATTTCTTTGATTGTGGACGAAGATGCTGGACCTCCGCGATGGCGTTGGTGATCTGTGGGCGTCGCGCCGGACGTTCCAGGAACTCTCGGTTGAGGCCAGCGATCCCGAGCGAGTCTGCCTGCTCGACGAACTTCCAGACGTTGCCGTCAAATTTTCGATGCGTTCGGTGCTCCAGTTCCGCCAGCACAAGTTTTTGTGCCTCGCCCACGCAGAATGGCCACTTCAGCACTTCTACTAGAGCGAGATTTTCGGTACCCGTGAGGGCACACACCTTTGAAACCGTAAGGCGGTCCGTGGGCTCCCGTTTTCCATTTTTAGGTGGGGGCGAGATCTCCCAGAGGAACTGGAACGAAAGTGCCACGATTCGCGTTTGCGCCGCTTCTGGGACTTGCGTGGCAAGGGCTGCCAAGGCCGTACCCAGGCCAGCGAGGTTGGCCAGATCCTTCTCATTCGGATTCGACCGAGCCGAGGCCATAATCGGGGCTGCTCGTGCGACTGTTTTGGCGGCGTCGGCGGGATTCATCTGGGCCGTCAGGGTCGCCAATGCGGAATGCGGTGCCTAACTCATTGGCGGCGTCCAGTTCGGCGAGTTCCCAGAGGGCTTCCCATTCGTCGGCACTGACGCCGCCGATGATGCAATTCCTATCGCACGCTATAATTACGAGCCCCCGATTCGAGTCACTTTCAAATCGTCGAAGCGAATCGGCGTGCCGGAAAACGGCATACCCCATACGGACGCTTTTCCGGCCGGTTGAGGTTTAGGATCGGAGTAACTCACGAGAGGTGCCTTAGGTGCCTCACCCCCCGCCGACCAGGCATTGCCCTCAATCTTCAATTCCGTGTCGCTGACCCGGCGCACCGCCAGCCGCAATTCCGTCCATTCGCCGGATTTCCAGGCGAAGGGAGCACTGGCAACACTGACGTCGCCGCGCATGAGTTCGACGGTTCCCTTGGCCGGACTGACCTGCAGCCGGTATCCACTCGCTCCGTTCGATCCGACTCCAAACGTGGGGAACTTGCGCCCTGATCGCGTTCCGTAAATACGCGCGCTTATTTCGACGTTGTTGGGGTGGTTGGATCCAAAAATGAAACCGTACGATTCCAGGGGTGCGCCCGGGAGTTCGACGAAGCGGTTGCCGGCCTCTTCTTTGACGCCGAATTGACCGTCGAGCACCAAGAACTCTTCGGGCAACGGGCCGGGAGCAACCTTGGAAAAATCTTCGTTGAAGAGTGACTCGGCAGCCCACAGTCCACTGGCACCCAAGAGTCCCAGGACAACAATTCCCAATCGTTTCATTGGACTGAAGGCTAGACGGCACCGCGGTCGGAGCCAATCCAAAGGCACTTATCGAGAATGCAAGCATCGATCCTCAAGGCGACGGCGTCTTCGAGGATAAGGCGGCACTGACGAATCACTCACCGGCGAAATGCAGACCCGGCGGGAGGGCCTCACCAAACACCTGTGCTTCTTCCGCCATTGCTAGTTCGCCGCCGTCCCGAACTAGAGTCAGTTGATGCTCGGGGGCTTCCTGCTGTTGCAGCCAGGCAACGACGTTCGTCCGCGTTTCATCGGAAATGTCGCGGTAGCGGTCGCCCGTTCGCCGGGCCATTTGGACGGCGGCAAATAGGGCCTCCTGATCGGCCGGAGGATTTCGCTGAAGCCGCGTAAGCCATGCCTCAGCGACGTCCGTGGGCACGAGGGCGTTCAACGGACCGTAAGCCGGTACCCGGGCGCCGATTCGTCCGAAGGCCCAGCACACTGCTTTGAGCAGCACCGGTTCGAGGCGTCGTTCGAGCAGGCCCGCGAGGTGATCCCCGAGCTCGATCTTCAGCGGAACCGACAACAGTTCGAGTGCTCCAAGTAGTCGCCAGATTTCCGCCGTTTCGTGGAGTCCGCGATGTTCTTTGCGACCGCCTTTAGCCCGAAAGACGGAGACCAGCGGTTCGATCAGTGCTCGTTGATGTCCGGCGCCGAGTCCGCCGCCGACTCGTCGCCATAAAATCCACCATTCGGCACGGCACATTTCGTTGCGGGGAAAAAGCGTGCCGGCCGGAACTAATTTCCACGTCCTTTGAACTCGCCAGTCATCGATGGGATATCCGAATCCTGGGCGCAAGGCGAAGCCAAGCAGGTTGAGCCAGCGGGTTTCATGCATCACGCTGCGTTGCCGACCGATTTCGACCTCCATGAGTTCATCCCAAAGAGCGCGCAGGAGAGGCAACGGCCACGCCTGACGTTCGAGGCCAGTGTCTTCTTCCAAGTGCCGGATCAGCCACGCCGGATCCTGATTCGCCGACTCGGTCGTGGGCTGAAACATGTGCCGGATTCGTTCGGCGCACTTCCTGATGAGACCTTCCTCCAGAGCATCGTCAGGCCCTAAAATGTCTCCCCTAGGCGCGCGGGGACTGCGATGGCTCGTTCCTCGCACATCGAACTCCAGTTTCCAGGAACGATTCCGGCCGATCTCCGCGCAACGAACATCCAAGGTGCCGATCTCCGTCAGACGACCGTGCAATCGAACTTCCGCAGTTCCCGCATCGCGTGAGCGACCGGAGCGGATGACAGTGGAAATGGACGGCAACGGTGACAATTGGGTCGGATCGATGGGGATCACGTCGCCGGGTTGATCCAGTGTTCGTGTGCTGGAGCTAAACAAGGCAAATTCGACCGGTTGACGAAGGCGCAGGAGAAAGGTTTGAGGTAGCTCAACGTCGTTGCCTTCCTCCAATCCGGCCGGCGCGAGACAGACGGCAGTAGGCGTCGAATCACCCGTGCGCCCGACCTGCACGTAGTAGCCCCGAGCCAAACCGGCGGCGATTCGGCGTCCGTCTCGGCGTCGCAGCCAACGCGAATACGCTGCTCCGCGCGCCACGGCCAAATCGAGACGTTCGTTTGGTAGCACGATGAGGGGTGCCGCGTTTGGGCCCACGGCGTCCCGCCGCCAGTCGTGGAGTACGTCGAGTAGACGCTGTTGAAGGCGGGCCGACTCAAAGACGCCTCCGTTGAACAAAACCTGATCGGGAAATCGTAACTTCGCGCCGTCCGCTGCAATGCCGGCGGAATGGCTGGCCAGGAACGCAGCGAGGTGGCGGGTCACCGCGGCATCCGCGGCGTACGGCAATCCGAATTCCTGAAACCCTGAGCGAACTGAAGCCGGCCGCTCTCCACGTTCCACGCGAGGAAAGAACCCATCCAACAGCAACGCCTCCACTTCGGCTCGGGTGATTTCGACCTGCACGGCACCGCCGATCAGGCGGGGGCCGCTGGCCACGCTTACCGCCATTCGGTCCGGTGCGTTCGCGCCCAGCAATGTCTCTTTTGCCTGGCGGCAATTCTGCACCAAAACACCCCAGCGGCGCGGATCCAGTCGGCTGCCGAGACGACCTTCGATATGGTGGGCCAGAGCTAGGTCCATGTTGTCGCCGCCAAGGATGAGATGGTCTCCCACGGCGACGCGATGGAAGCGGACTCCGCCTTCGTTGTCCGGCCGAGCTTCGATGAGGGTGAAATCGGTGGTGCCGCCGCCGACGTCGCAGATCAACGTCAACTGGCCAGGTCGAATCTTCGTCGTGTCGGCGCCACTCTTACCGGCCATCCACGCGTAAAACACCGCCTGCGGTTCTTCGATCAGCGTGAGCTGTTTCAATCCGGCTTGCTCTGCTGCGCGCACGGTGAGCTCCCGCGCCACTTCGTCAAAGGAAGCGGGCACGGCCACCACGACCTCTTGCTCGTTCAGCGGATGCCCTGGAAACGCGGCGTCCCAGGCCGCTCGAAGATGCGCGAGATAACGGGTGCTGGCTTCGACGGGCGAGATTCGAGTCACCTCCGGTGCACCCTGCCAAGGCAGCAAGGGCGCCGTCCGGTCCACGCCTGGATGGCACAGCCACGATTTTGCCGAAGCGATGAGTCGTCCCGGAGTTTGCGCGCCGAGTCGTTGCGCCAGCCAGCCGACCAGCGGTCCGTCTCCGACTCCGCCGGCGACCGTCAGCGAACCGGGCGAAAATTCTCCTGGCGCCGGCTCGTATCCGAACGATGGCAGCACTGGGCGTGCTTCGGTTTCTCCCGGCGCGACCAGTTGTGGAATGAGGAAATCCCTCACGCCGCCGCCGGGAGCCATCGTGTCCACGTAGGCCACCGCACAGTTCGTCGTTCCTAAGTCAATCCCGACGAGATAACGCGCGGGTGCAGCTCCGGGGATGTCCGGTGGCGACGTCTTCAACGGTGAAGTGGAAGTGGAAGTGGAAGTGGAACCGCGGATGGACGCAGATGGACGCAGATGAAAAAGCAATTGTCGGAGCGACTGGGTCCACCTTGATGACGGCGGTTCAACCTGAATCCTGCAGGCGACAAACCGCTGGTGACACTGATTACTCGGATCGGAAATGCCGAGCCATCGTAGGAAGCGTTCATGTCCGTCATCGTCTGGACAAGCCACCATTCCGTTGAGAAAGTTTTGTCATCCGTGTTCTCCGTGGCTTCGGTTGTATTTTCTAAGGCTCGCACGAGTTAGAACCGGTTTGGGTAAAGCGAGGTTGAATCATGATTTGATCCGCGTTTATCTGCGTCCATCAGCGGTTCAAAGACCTAGTGCCCTTCGACCGCCTCATCCCTCCTCGCGCACGCTGAATTCGAGTTTCCAACGATCCTTGGAAACGGTGCTTACACACCAGAGCTCGAGAACTCCGAGTTCGGTCAGTCGAACATGGAAGCGGACGGGCACGTAGTCGTTTTCGCCATCGGCGGCCGCGGGCAGCGTCGCCACGAGCGGTGAGGTTTCTTGAATCTCTTCCTCGGTCCATTTCGTTACGACTCCGCCCGGTGGGTCCTTTCGAGAAAGCGAAGAGAAGAAGCGAAATTCCGCGGCCTCGCCGGTGATCAGCCCGATCGTATCTCCCGGAATGTCAATTTCGCTGCCCTCTTCCAGGCCGCGCGGCACGACACACAATTGCCGCAGCGGCCGCACGACCCCGGGAATCGCGGGGCCCGCGGTTTCAATTCCCACGTAGTAAGAACGAGACGCCCCGCCGCGGATTCGAATTCCTCCCTCTCGTTTGGCTCGGCCGTAGTAGGCGGCACCTCTAGCCACGGCGAGATCGAAGTCTTGATTGTGGGCCAGTTCCAGCGAGCTGGCTCCCACCTCATACCATCCGGCCACGGCTTCGAGCACTCGACGCTGGAAGAATTCCGATTTGAACACGCCGCCATTGAACAGCAAGCGGGTGGGCCGAACGTTGGTCTGCTGCTTCAGGAAGTGCGCCAGATGTCGAGTGATCGCTGGGTCAGCTTCAAAGGGCAACCCGAGTTCGCGGAATCCAGAAACTGCGCGGCGCGCTGGCCGTGCATCCAGCGGGCCAGGAGGAAAGAACCCGTCCGTCAACGCCGCCACGACTTCGTCACGGGTCAGTTCGACTGAGACGGTGCCACCGACCAGTCGTCGTCCGCGTCCCAACACCGTGACCGGGCATTTCACGGGCCCGTCCGGCGCGAGCAACGTCTCTTTAGCAATCCGGCAGGCATGCCAGAGGGCGACCGATTGCCAGGCATCCAATTCTACTCCCTTTTCCGCGAATCGCGTCTGGGCCAATTGGGCCAGCGCCAGATCCATGTTGTCGCCGCCCACGAGAATGTGATTTCCCACCGCCAATCGCTGCAGAACCAATTCGCCTTCCTCTTGAGTCACTGAAATCAAGGTGAGGTCGATCGTGCCGCCGCCGACGTCGCAGATCGCCACTACGTCGCCTTGCTTCACTAGCTTCCGCCACGATTTGGATTGATCGGCGAGCCACGCGTAAAACGCGGCCTGTGGTTCCTCGAGCAAAACGAAGTTTTCCGGTAACCCCGCCTGCAACGCCGCTTCGCGAGTCAATTCGCGCGCGACGGCATCGAATGATGCGGGGACGGTCAGCACCACTTGTTGTTTCCCGATTGGCGCCTCGGGATGAGCGCCCGCCCACGCGGCGAGCAGGTGCTC
>DLVS01000063.1 GCA_003445095.1 Verrucomicrobiales bacterium | reverse complement strand
CGCAATCTCATTCCGGCCGGCGCAATCCCGAAGTCCTGATAACTGGCCGTCACCTTCTTCCAATCGAAGAGATAGTAATGACCGCGGTCTTGATACCCGAAGACGAATCCCATCGAGTCCGGCGCGCCTCCGGAACCGAGCTGGCCCCAGACGACCTTATTGGTCACGTCGATCGCGCTTAGGAGGATGGACGGATCGCAATTGACCGGTTGATCGGCGCGAGTTCCGCCGAGATCAAAGATCCACTGCGCGTCGGGTTGCGCGTTCAGTTCGTATAGGACGACCTCCCAACTGCTCAAAATTTCCGCTTCGTTGGCAAAGGCAGGTGGCAATCCAGCTCGTGTGCGCAGATACTCATTCACGTCGCGTCGTTCTGCCTCAGTCAGGACGCGATCGTACACAATCAATTCCGTCAGATCGCCGACGAAGCGATACCCTGGGCTCGACCAATCACCAATGACGAACCTGCTTGCGTCGGCCGAATACGGCGCCGCCGCGCTCGACCGAATCGCACTGCGAGAATCGACGAACAGTTGGTGGTCACGCGCCGTCGGGCTTCCAAACACTTGCTCGGCGACCAGCCATTGCTGAGGGGGCAGAAACCCGGCGGCGCTCAGATTCTGGGCGCCACCATCGTAATGATACGCCCTCCGGTCCGCGCGCCTCGACAAAGTCATTTGACTCCCGGCGAGTCCGCTGGCGCCGATCGTGAAGAGATAGTCGTTATCGGACTCCGCGATCCGGTAGCGAAATAAAGAAAAGATGGTGGCCTGGGTGAGAACTCCTCCGGGAGAACCGCCGAATGAAGCCTGGCCGTTGAACGAGACGGCGGCAGAAGTCCCCGGCGTAGCCGGGGTCACGGTTGGGTGGACGTTTCCCACTGGAGTAAACCGATGGCCGGACGGAGACTGATCTCGCCATTCGGTCACCCCGGTAACATTCGTGGTGACTCCCGCATCGGCCTTAAGCCAGACGAAGAGCCCATCGAGGGGTGGCGCGGCATAAGCCAGGACCGCACTCGCAACACTCGTAACGAAGCCAAGCAACCAGGTCGGGAAGTTTGGGTGGCGCATAGTTCAAGATAGAACTGTCCTGAACCTCCGAGAATGCCGGCGACGCGCCAATGATTTGTTCCTAGCCTTAATTTGGCTGCCAGTGCGGCCACATAGCAGCATGTCCAGGCGTCAGGTGGGTGAGGCGAACTTCCGAGCGGTCCATGAGGCGCATCACATAAAGCTGCCGTACGCCGTCCCGCTTGGCGCCATAAACCAGCGCCCGGCCATCCGGCGAGGGCTGGGGATGGTAGTGAAGAGTTCCCTCGGGAGTACGGGTGAGCTGCTCAGTCCGGCCGTCGAGCTCCGTGTGGAACAGTTCCACGTTCGAGCCGACTCGGGCAGCGTAGAACACCGATTGACCGTCGGCCGACCACACGGGCACGTCGCTGCTGCCTTCGTGGAAATCGGGGACGTCGAGGAACAAGATCCAGCCTTGGTAGCCGTTGAGATCAGCCAGCCGGCGCAGACCCGTGCCATCGCGACGCACGATGTACGGATGGCTGTTTCCGCGCACGCCACTGACGAACAGTAGCCATTGGCCATCGGCGGACCAGCGCGGCCCGAAGTTGAAAGGATGACCAGTATCGATTCGCCGCCGAGCCGAACCATCCGCCCGCGCCACGAACACCTGGTAGTCATCGTGGTAGCTAATCCAGTTTCCATCCGGAGAAGCGCTGTAGCCATAGGCGAAGCCCGCATCCTGGCCTGAGACATCGCGCTTGTTCCGGCCGTCGAGGTCCATCAGGAACGGCTTGGAGAGTCCGTTGATCAGGGGCGTGAAGCCGAGTCCCTTACCCTCCGGGAGGAAGAAGAGCCCGCCGTTGTAGTGACTGATCCGCTCGATGGCGGTGAGGTTGGTGGCGCGGCCGGTGTCGGGATCGAACAGGCAGGAATCGAGCAACCACCGGCCCGGTTCCATGCGAAAAGTTTTGTGCTCTTCCTCCCAGCGTGCGTTCTCCGGGTCCTCCCAGCCTCGGTTGATCACCGCCAGGCGGCCATCGGGCGACCAGCCGGCGAATTGCGTCCACACCCCTGGCACGTCCACGAGGTTCGTCCCAATTTCCCGACCGCTCGTTCCATCCGCCCGAACGAGTCGGGCCCGGCTGGTGGAGACATTGGCGTGGCGTCCGCCGGGCAGGTCGGTCCGCAACTCGGTGTAACCAATCCACGGCAATGCTCCCGCCGCGCCAGTTCTCGGCGAGGCATTGGATGCCAGCCGAAGGAGGCCGTTCTCGCGGGTTACTCCCAACCGGGCATCAACCGCCCGGCCCACGGGATCTTCCCCGGATTGCCCGAGCCGCTGGCGGATTTCGCGGCGCAGCCACCAGAAGCCGGAGTTCCAAGAATAGAGGATGTGGCCGTGCGGATGCCCATCGACGGTACTGATGGACTCATTGAACGCGGGCACCTGGGCGATCTCTCTCATGATGCGTTCGACGAGCAAGGCATCCACTTCGGCGGCGGCCAGCCCATGGACGCCCGCCAAAAGGTAATTTGCCGCATCATTCAGAAACCACGATCCGCCGTAACAATAGACCCCGCTGTGTCCCGGCAGCAGGGAACCGTCGGCCTGCGAAATTACCCGAAGCCCGTAGGGTGTCTTCACCTTCTCGGAGGTTCTAAAATGCGTGAGCACCTGTTCATCGGTGAGCAGCTTCCGTCCGAATACCGCGTACGTCAGGGTGGCTCCGTACAACGTGTCCTGCCCCAGCGTGTCGCGTTGCTTCAGGCTGGTCGGCATGAATCCGCGCTCGGCGTTGAAGAGCGAGCAGTAACCGGCGACGGCGCGCTCGATTTCCGCGTGGGTCACGCCGAGCCCCAATTCCTGGGCCGCGAGCAGCGCGCCGCAGTGGAAGCCCTGATTGCTGGCGGGACAGTCGTCGTGGTCGTACTCCAAAACATCGTGATAGGTCTTCCAGCCTTTGGCGGAAGGCGAGCCCGGCAACGACGGCGGAATGTACAGTCCGTTCGTCTCGTGCTGGTGAATGAACGCGTATGCCTGGCGCACCAAGGCGTCGTTCACGGTGCCGCCGGCGCGCTTCATCAAGACCGCCCAGATGAGATAATATTGGGCATTATCTTCGTAATCCATCCGGGTCCAAAACACCGCTCGGTTGGACTCGATAGTCTTCTCCGGATCGTCGAGTCCGAGCGCCGTGTAAAAGCCGTCGGTGACCCATTGCTTCCAGCCATAACCGGGTCCGGAGATAAAGATGTAACGACCATCCCGCGGCTGTCCGGCAGCGTCGAGCGCTAGGTTGCGACGAAGCAGGTAGAGCGACGTGTTACGCAGAATGGCCTCCAACGCGGAGGAGTTCCACCCCTTGGCGTTGGCCACCGCGAGATGCGCGGCCAGTTGCGCATCGTAGTGATGGCGCGCTGAGTTAGCGAAGACCCAGGTTGTGAAACGACGCGTTTCTCCGGCGGCCAGTTTCTGCCAGCCGTCCATCTGATATTGGTAAGTGTCGCGGGCGTCCTCCGGCGGCTTGATCACCAGCGGATACGGATCGCGTCCGTCTCCGGTGAGCACCGCCAACCGGCGGCCGGGCGGATCCAGCAGCACCTGGCAGCGGTTTTCCCACAGCCCGGGCGAATCGGCCGCGAGACCGAACACCCGGTCCGCAGTCCGAACCATCCCCACCGGAAACGTCTCCACTTTGGGCGAGCCGCGCACCGTGTCGAACGAGGTGACGTCCGTCACCGGTCCAGAAAACGACGCGAATTCGCCCTCGACCGTTGGGTCGAACGGGAAGCGGACCGTAAACGGTTGGTTGGTGTCAGCCCGCACCTCCAGTGTCCGCTCGACCAGTGACGGCACCTTCTGCACGAGCCGCCAGTGCAAGGTGAGCGAACCGACCTTCACCGGACCCAGTTCGATGACGTCCGCCCCGAAGGTTCCCGTCGGAAACCGCACCGGGATCCAATCGGTTGCAGGAAATTTCACCTGGACTCCCGCGGGCGCATCCTCCGCGGATCGTCCCACCGGCGTTGAGCCGGACCAATACTCAATTCGGGCCGGGCCTTCCCCCGTGGCGAGGACCGCGCGAAGAACGACCTCCTGGGCGGCCGCGGGCCGAACAAAAAACAGTACAACGGCTAGCAGTCGTAATTCTCTCATGCCTTGGGCGGATTTCGTACGGAGTTAGTGACTCCAGCGTGGCGGGCGTGAATCCAGACGACGAGAAAAACCATAAGTTCAACTGGGATGCGCCCGGGGGAGATAGGTCTATTGCTGGCGGTGGCGGTGCTCCACTTCGTCCTCACAACCGGTTGTCTCACGAATCCACGGAACTCAAGTGTGCGTTCGCGCCGTCGCCTGGAAGCAGCGTCACCCGTGTCTTGAACCGAACAGTTGACATCTTCGGACTTGGAGACGCCTCCCTGGCCTCCCTGGTGAATCTGATCAAGTTTGCTTGAGGTGCTCGCCGCGTCATGCTCGGTAAGACGTCCGCGCCGCTCCATGTCGCCGCCCGAATCAGCCCCTCAAGGTCCGCCTCTCCTACGGGAATCTGCCATCGATTCCGGGGTTGTGTCCGCGTGGCCCCGGGTGGAGCAAGTAACCCAGCGCCTGTGTGTCATGCCGACGGAGATGGATGAATTGTGGAGCCAAGGCTGGCGCCATTTTGCTTCGGTTTTCTTTCGGTACTCCGTCACGGTTCACGAGGGTCGAGTCGTGACGGTTGTGCCGTTACGCATTCGCTTGGAGGATTGGAAAGCTTCAACGAGTCAGGCTCGAATCGCGCGACGGAACGGCGATCTCGAAGTAGCCTTTGTTCGCCCAGGACTGGACGCGGAACACCGTCATCTCTTTCACCGCCATGTCCAGCGATTCACCTCCAACGTGCCCGAGCATTTAGAGAATTTCGTGGGCCCCGATCCTGGACGAAGAAGGGCAGAAGTGGCGTATCCGTGTGAATGCATTGAGGTGAGCGTTCGGCGCCAAGGAGTCTTGGTGGCGGCGAGTTACCTCGATGTGGGGCGAGAATCAGCGTCGTCGGTCTATGGGATGTTCGATTTGGCTGAAGGCCGTCGGAGTCTGGGCATCGCCACGTTGCTCTGGGAAATCGGGTACGCTCGCGAACGCGGCTGCCGATTTCTTTACCCAGGCTACGTGTTCGCTGAGCCATCGCCCTATGATTACAAAAAACGCCTCGGAGCGCTGGAGGCTTATGACTGGCGAGAATGGCGGCGATGGGATCTCGGGCGACTGACGGATAAATAGACGAGCTTAGGGTGCGGACGCGGAACAGGCTTCGTCAGCAGTTTCGCGAATGGCTTTGAGTAGCGCGGGCAATCCCTCGTCAAACGCCGCCGCAATAGGTAGGACTGGAACTTTGCGAATCTTGCGTTTGAAGGTCTTGAGGTTCGCTTCGGCGGGTGGTTCATCCATTTTGTTGGCGACCACCAAGCGGGGTTTATCCAGCAGCGCGGGATCGTACAGCTCCAGTTCCTCCATCAACGATTTAAAGTCGTCCCAGGGCGCGCGGCCGTCGGTGCCGGCCATATCGAGTAAGACTACCAGGACCTTGCAGCGTGCCACATGACGCAAGAATTTGTGACCAAGCCCCACATTCCGGTGCGCCCCCGCGATCAGGCCAGGCACATCGCACAACATGAGTCGATGCAGGTCCGGATACTCCACAATGCCTACTTGGGGGGTAAGCGTCGTGAACGGATACGCGGCAATTTTTGGGCGAGCCTTCGAAATGGCCGCGAGCAGCGTGGATTTGCCGGCGTTCGGGTAACCCACGATCCCGACGTCCGCGACTAAGCGCAGTTCGAAAAGAAAGTCGCCTTCAGCCCCGGGCTCACCGGGTTGGGCAAAGCGCGGCGCTTGTCGAACGGAGGTCGCGAAGTTGCGATTCCCCAAACCGCCTCGTCCTCCTTTGCACAAGGTGAACCGCTGACCGTGTTGGGTTAGATCACACACGAGTTCGCCCTTTGCCGGCGCATGAACCGGTTCAGCGGGCGGCGCTTCTTCGGAAAGATCGACCTCGATCGCTCGCCCCCCGCCGGCCCGTATCACTGGACGGCCCTTGGAAGCACTTAAGAAAGTCGGCACGGCAGCGTCGACTTCGTCGAAGGGTTGCGCCGCCTCCGCTGGCTCGGAGGAAGAAAGTCGCCAGACCAAAGTCCCGCAAGGAACCTGGATAACCAGATCCTTTCCAGCATGCCCGTCCATTCCTTTGCCCATCCCCGCTTCTCCTGGTTCAGCGAGCAGTCGGGGCTCGTAGAACTGGCGGATGAGGTTGTTCAGGTCGTGGCTGGCCTCAAGGATGACATCCCCACCGCGACCACCGTTGCCTCCGCTGGGGCCACCCTTGGGACGATAGGCTTCACGATGGAACGCGACGCATCCCTTGCCGCCGTGTCCAGCGCGGGCGAAGACCTTGACCTCATCGACGAACATGCGGGCAGCCTAGCGGTGCGAAACAGGGATGCACTGATTTCCGGCTGGAACAGCAACCCGCGGCAAATTCCTTTTGGTACGCTCCCTCACTCGCACCGCGCCACGGTATGTTTCTTTTCCGCATCTCCGCGCATTCCTCGCCCAAAAAGCAAATGGGCGAGGCTGTGCACCTCGCCCGTCAGAAAATAGGCTTCGTGACTTTAGTTGCTCGATGCGGCAGTGGCTTCGGGCGTGACGTGCACCTTCCGGGCGGTTTTGTCGAACTTCACTCGACCATCCACCAACGCGAACAACGTCCAATCACGTCCCGTGCCGACGTTCTGGCCCGCGTGAAACTTGGTGCCGTTTTGCCGGACGATGATGCTGCCGGCGGTGACGAGCTCGGATCCAAATGCTTTTACGCCCAGCCGCTTGCTGACGCTGTCGCGTCCGTTGCGTGAGCTTCCCTGACCTTTTTTATGTGCCATAACGAATTCCTCCTAATTAAGCCGCGATTTCTTTGATCGTGACGACGGTGAGTTCCTGCCGGTGGCCTTGCTTTTTGTGGTACCCCTTACGGCGCTTCATCTTCCAAATGACTTTCTTCTCGCCGCGGACGTGTTCCACGACGTCGGCAATCACTTTGGCGCCAGCGACCGTGGGGGCGCCGATGGAGACCGCTCCCTCCTTGTTGACCAACAGCACGCGGTCGAACGTGAACGTCTGGCCTGGATCGGCCTTGAGACGCTCAATTTCAAGTCGGTCGCCCGTCGCGACGCGATACTGTTTACCGCCGGTTTCTAGAACTGCGTACATACCTAAAACTTTCGAAAAAGGACGGGGAACAAACCAAACCGCCAAGTAAGTGTCAACGCGCGTTTTGAGAAAAAACGATGACCCACCAACCCCAGCGTTAGCTCGTTAACCCTTCACTTGCTTCACTTTTTCCCACTTCCGACCCTTGGCAGACTTCAGGACTGCATCCACCACGTAGTCGGTGGCCAAACCGTCGCGGAAATTCGGACGCGCGGGCTTACCGGATTGCAGACCTTCGAGAAAGTCGGCCACTTGATGAATGAAACTGTGTTCGTAGCCGAGTTGAAGGCCTGGTACCCACCAGTTCCCGCAGTACGGATGATCGCCGTCGCTGACGTGAATCGAGCGCCAACCGCGCAATTTGCTGTCATCCTTGTGATCGAACCATTGGAGCCGGTGCAGGTCGTGCAGATCCCACTTGATCGAAGCGTGCTCCCCATTGATTTCCAGGGTGTACAAGGCCTTGTGTCCGCGCGCATATCGGGTGGACTCAAACAATCCCAACGAGCCGTTTTGAAAGTGGCAAAGGAAAGCGCACGCATCGTCGATCCCCACTTTCTCTACCTTGCCAGTTAACTGGTGCTTGCGTTCCTTGATGAAGGTTTCGGTCATGGCGTTGACGTCCTTAATCCCCCCGTTGAGCCACATCGCCGTGTCAATACAGTGGGCCAACAAGTCGCCCGTCACGCCGGATCCGGCCGCCTTGACGTCGAGTCGCCAAAGAGCAGTGCCGCCTTGAGGGAGATCGGCGCTGATCGTCCAGTCCTGAAGAAAATTGGCGCGATAGTGGAAGATTCGTCCGAGCCGGCCTTCATCGATCAGTTGCTTCGCGAGGACCACGGCCGGGCAGCGGCGGTAATTGTACCACACCATATTCGGCACGCCGGCCTTCTCAACCGCCTTCACCATTTTCTCAGCTTCCGATGAATTGAGCGCCAGCGGTTTCTCGCAGAGGATCATTTTGCCAGCCTTGGCCGCGGCGATCGCGATCTCGGCGTGGAGATTATTCGGGACGGCAATGTCGATGAGATCGATATCGTCGCGGGCAATGAGGGCTCGCCAATCGGATTCGACGCTCGCGTAACCCCAACGGGTCGCGAACTGCTGTGCTTTATCGGTGTCACGGGCACAGACTGCCTGCCGGATGAGTTGATAGTCGGAATCGAAGAAATTGCCCACCTTGGCATAAGCATTGGAGTGGGCGCGCCCCATAAAGCCGTAGCCGATGAGACCGATGCGAATGGTTTTCTTTGCCATGGAATGAATGCGCGAATGGATTGGGATTGAAGCGAACTTGTGAGCACCCAGCCTAGGAAGCGCCGTGGACCGAGACAAGGCTGGACGCGCTCTTCACGCGCAATCTGGACCCCGATGGGCTTTCCTGAGCCGCCACGAGATTGGTGGCAACTTTACCCGGCCGCTCCTCTGTCGACCGCAAGTGGCGCGCCTATCGTACAAGAGGCATCTGCCGCACCGAATGACCTCGGCGTTCCAGGAGATGGACCAATCCGTTCGTCCCCACCAGGTGGGCGGCTCCAACCAGCACGAGAGTGGAGTTGGTGCCGGCGAGCCAATGCTCCAAGCGCGGCAGCCAGGCGGCGTTCCGCGCGGTTAGGAGGCGATCGTACATCGAGGGCGAGGCGTTTCGATCTTCCAGCGCCAGGCGTTCCATCGCCTCGACGTCGCCCGTCTTCCAGGCTTGGACGAGAGCTTCGGCCTCAGCCAGTCCATTGGTGAGGTCGCGCCGCAACTCGGCGAGACCGTCGCGTTCCGGCAGGTTCACGAGCATATCCAACTGCTGACGCCCCGTTTCCAGCGATTCACGCGGTTTGCCTTCACGGACCGCACGATCAAAGAAAGTTTGGTCCGTACCATGGGCGGCTTCAAATCCCGCTTCGGAAAGCAAGAGCAGGCTCGCATAACTGCTCGCGAACCAAGGCCGGAACTGCTCGAACTCATCCTCCGGCAAAGACTGACGGCGAGCCAGTTGCCTCAGTTTTTGGACCGTCGCCGCGTCGAGCTGCTTCGTGAGCGACTTTCCCGGTGGCAGCCGCGCCAATCGAGTGACTTCGCGTCTGAAGTCTTCCTGGCCGATCTCGGCTAAATCGACCTCGAAAACAATTCGATCACAGAGCGCATAGGCCTCGTAAAGAGACGCCGACGGTCGATCTCGAGCGCGCAACTCATGGAGCGAACCGGCCAGGAATAGGACGCCGTTGGTGCTTTGAACACGCCAAACAAAATCCTTCTGTGGCCGGCTTTTTTGCGGCGCATCCGCTGTCCATCCGTCGGAAATGAGCGCTAGTCCCACGCAAGCCAGAATCAACCAGTCGCCAAGACGACGGCGATCGTTTGAGTCCACGAGTGACACATTAAATGCGGAGCCAGTGTTCTGAACTCACGGGATGGTCCTCGTTCTAGCGAGACCCTTGACGAGTCAGCTCGATCCCCTCTGCTTTTCCGTCGAGTTGCGCGCGCACGTTCTCCGCGCGGGTGGCGATGAAGCGTTTGAACTGCCAGACCGGGCGGTTCGGGTCCATCGGATTACCATCGCGGGGTCCGCCGACCGGCTCGGAAGCGACGGCCACTTCAAACTTAGCGAGCCGCTGAGGCGACCATTCAGCGACCAGCGGACGCGCGGCGGCGGCGACCTCGTCCACTCGTCGGTTCAATCGTTCGGGAATAAACACCGTGTCGAGCAACCGATAGAGCTGTTGGCGATATCGCTGATTAAACGCCTCGACCGACATCATCCGCTCCAAGAACCGGTTGGTGCCGACCCACGGTTTTCGGATGCTGGCGTGCTCCCGCTGTTCAGCCGAACCGAGAAACGGAAACTCTCCCCAGGAGTGGTCCAGATCCCACGGGATAAACCCAAATCGATTGGTTCGCGGATCCAAATACATCAAAAAGTTCTGGCCGTTCGAAAGAATACCGTCGTAGTTCGACAGTAAGACTTCGGTCGCCAAAAAACGGGCGAATTGGTCGAGATCCACCCACTCGGCGACCTGCCGCGCGAAGTCGTTGTCAGAGGCGTGCGTCACCAAGCGGGACAGTCCCATCACGCGTTCCTGTTGGGCCGGAGTGATGTCAGTCTTGGGATCGTAGATGCCATCGTAAGCCGCCCAGTTCGTGCCCAGGTCCGCGAACAACTCGTACGTGACCGGTTTGAACAGCGCTACTCCGGGTTCGCCGAATTGCTGCTTCGCCCACTGAGCGTCGGGATTCTCGACGAGGACATACAATCCCAACAGCCGATTGGTCTCGAGGCCATCGATGCCGAGGAAAACTCGGGCGAAGGCAGTTCGCGGCGCGGCTACGCCAGCGTCGCGGAAAAGTTCGTACGCCAGCGTATCGCTGAGACAAGTCAGGTCGGCGGACAGATTCCCAAGATTGAACTGTGATCGCCCGGCGATTCTCGCGTCCTTCGAGTATTTGCCGACGTCGAGTTTGAATGATTTGCGATAGCTCTGCAGCACGCCCAGGTAAGTGCCGTTGCCTTTGAAACGAACTCCGGCGTTGGTGATGATCACTCCCGCGAAATCCACCCGCCCAGTGGACCACGGGAAATCAAAGCCCAAGACTCCAGCAAGCCCATTGCGGGTAGCGTTGGTGTTGCGCAATTGGACCGATCCGTCGGGCTTCATCCAATTGGGCACCGAACGCACCCGCTGGCTTTGGATGCCGGCCCATTGGGGCTCGCTGAATTGTAAGTGCACGTTCCAGACATTCGTAGTCCCAAAGATTTCGCCCGCTGATTTTACCAGTCGAGCGTCCCCGATGGGACCTGCGTAGGTTGGCGTCGGCCCAGGATGTCCGTGCATTTCCTCCGGCGGGGCCGAAGCGCCGCGGACAATCATCTGCTGGAAAAACCATCCTTGAAAGCGGGGCGACTGGAAGGCCGCCCAGATGCCGATAATCAACAAGACGAAGAACCCAAAGACGCTTCCGATCACGACGCCGATCAGGGCGAGCCAACGTTTCCAACCGGCTTTAGGGAGGAGGCGCATTTTGTCGGAAGGCGTGGACTAAACAAACTCAAGCACCGCGGCGCCGAACGTGAACCCGCCCCCAAAGGCGCACAATCCAGCAGTCCCGCGGGGTGCCGGTGTCTCCGACAACAACTCCGCCAGCACGATCGGAATCGTACTGCTACTCGTGTTTCCGCTGTGTTTGACCCGGTTCACTAAACGTCCTTTCTGCAATTTTAGGCGCTGGTCGACCGCTTCGAGGATACGGCCGTTCGCCTGATGGGGGATGATGTAGTCGAGACCCTCAACCGCGAGTTGGCTTTCGGCGCACGCGTGTTTCAAGAGCGCGATCAATTGCCGCACGGCCATGGGGAAAACTTTCAAGCCATCCATGTTCACGTTCGGATCGCCGCGCCGACCATGATGCAGAATCGTTCCGTCTTCGCCTCGCGCGCTCAGCACCGGCCGGTGCAGGAGAGCGCGTCCGGATCCAAATTTCGGCGACTCCGGCCCATGCACCAACGTCGCGGTCGCTGCGTCGGCAAACACGATTGCGGTGTCGAAATCATCGGGATTCGTAAACGTGCTCATCGCCTCCGCCGTAACCACCAGGATGTTCGCGGCCGGTTGCGAACGACAGAAGTCGAAGGCCACCTGCAACGCGTACAAATAACCCGTGCATGCCGCCAGAATGTCACTCGCGGGGATGTCTCGCGACGGGCCGTTCTTCGAGAGCTCGTAATGCAACAGGCACGCAAGACTCGGGCTGATCGACAACGGGGAGCTGGTGCTGACGAAGATCGCGTCGAGATCGGCCACCGTAAGTCCAGTAGTGCGCAACGCGGCTCGAGCGGCGCGCACAGCCAGTGTCAGCACCGTTTCGCCGGGTCCCAGCAGGTGTCGGGATTCAATGCCGGTGCGTTGGAAGATGTCGTGACCGGAACGCCCGGCCCAGCGGCGCACCAATTCATCGTTGGTGACCACACGGCTAGCGGGCGCGGATGAAATCGCTGAAATCGCGATCACGGCCCGGCCCACATCCGTTCCCACCGCCGGTCGCTCCACGGAACTCGACCGCGGTTGAACCGCTGAGATCGGTCGTGGAGTGATGACGGGCTTCGATTCGACGGGCAACCGCTTCGGCAATGCTAGCGTCGCCTTGTTCGTCGTAATCTTAGCCAGCGGTGTTCCGACCGGAACTTTCTCGTCGGTAACTCTGAGCTCCCGGATGACTCCACTCACCGGGGCCCGCAGTTCGAACGTCGCTTTATCAGCTTCACAATCGGCAATCAAATCTCCTGCTTCGATCCGCGCGCCCTCCTTAACCTTCCATTCTACTACCGCGACACTCTGATCGGCGGGACTCGAGCCAGCCGCCTCCAGCACGAACACATCGGCGTCGGCCGGGAGCTCTTCGGGCCACGCGACATCGAGACCGCACATTTCCCCGACGGCCGTGAGGATTCGGCGAAAACTCGGCAACACGGAAAGCTGATTCACGTAATTACACGGAACGTACGTGTCCGGCCGGGTAACGCGGCGCGCCTTGACCGGGACGTTGACCCGTTCCGCCACCGTGGCGAGGACCTCGGCTCCAAAGCCGCAGGTGAGATTGTCTTCATGGACGACCAACAGACGCCGAGTTCGAACGACACTGGCACAAACTGCTTCCACGTCCCACGGACTCAACGAACGCAAGTCAATAAGATCCAGCGTCACCCCTGCCGATTGCAGGGCATTCACGACCCGCTGACAGAGCGGAACCGTGCCGCCCCAAGTCACTAGTGTCAGAGAGTCACCTCGCGTCAGGAATCGGGCTTTGCCGGGCAACACGCAGTGCTCGGCAACATCGCGACTGGTCGCGAGCGTTGGGTCATTTAGGCACACCTTCGGATACAAGAACACGGTCGGGCGCCGACTTCGAAAGGCCGCATTTAATAAGCCGGCGGCATCGCCCGCCGTGCTCGGCATCACCACATCGATTCCGGGAACATGCGCTAGAATGCTTTCAAAGGTCTGCGCGTGGAATGGACCCAGGCCTGGGCGATAGCCGCCGCATGGCGCCATAATGATCACCGGCGCCTGCCATCCGCCCGCCGTGCGCCACCACATAGAACCGAGTTCGCTGGCAATCTGGTTGAAGGCGATGGGCACAAAATCTGCGAATTGAATGCAAGCTACGGGGCGTCCTCCCGCCAATGCTCGGCCAATTCCCACGCCGACAATCGTACTCTCGGCGAGAGCCGAATTTTGCACCCGCCCGGGAAAGGCGGTGGACAAACCGCGCGTCATTCCGAAAACGTCACCTTTCGGATCTTCGAGGTCTTGCCCGAATACGGTGACGCGCCCATCAGCCTTCAACCGCGACCGCAATCCTTCACGGAGCGCCTCCAGCATCGTGTAGCGGGGGCCTTCGTCGCGGCCACGATATTCGGGAGTTGCGGCCAATTCGGGAGACAGCGGCGGACGGGCGTCGGTATTGGCTTGGGGATTGGCAGCTGCCAGCGCGCGGTCGGCCGCCGCCCGAACTTCGCGTTCGAGCGAGGTTCGCAACGCTTCGAGTTCGGCTGACGAGACACCGGCTTCCCGCAATCTTTCTTCTAGTAAGACCACCGGGTCCGATTCCCCGCGCACGCGTTTGAGTTCGCCTTCTCCCCGATAGACGCGTTCGTCATCGGCATTCGTGTGATGGGTCAGGCGTTCCACGCGGAAGACGACAACCGCGGGCCCGCGGCCTTGGCGCATTCCCCGGACGATGGGCGCTAGTTCGCGTTCACACTCCAAGGCATCGCGTCCGTCGAGCCGGTGAATCGGCAATCCATAGAACTCCTGCGCGGGACCGGAAGGCAATTCGTAGAACGTGCGACCGGCGGTGGTCGTCGAAATCGCCAGACCGTTGTCCTCAATCCAAAAAAGAACCGGTAGTTGAGCCCGCACTGCTTCGGCGACGGCTTCGAGGAACTCGCCCTGCTGACTCGTGCCATCGCCCACCGCGCAAATTACCAGAGGCGATTCCGGCAGCGGCGCACCCGGCTTTTGTTGCGCCTTGAGCTCGTGCGCGACACCGACGGCCTGGAGGGCATTGTTGCCTACGGGTCCCACGAGACTGAGCACCTTGAGTTCGGGCGCGCTCAAGTGGGCGCTCATCTGGCGTCCCGCCGAATGGGAATCGGCCGTACAGATGAGGCTATGAAAGAACTGCTCGGGCGGAATCCCGCGGGCAATCATCAATGCCTTGTCGCGGTAATGCAGGTGCAGCCAGTCGTTCGGAGTCAGAAAATGGTTGAGCACCGCCGACGCCTCATGACCCGCGCCACCCACGTGAAAGAAGCCCTCGCCGCGATTGACCAGTTCCATTTCCACGCGGTCCACGAGCCGCGCGGTGAGCATGGCGCGGTACAACGACAAAGCCTCGGGCCGATTGAGCCGGCCGGACGCAGGCGGCTGCCCATTATCGGCGGCGGGGCCCTTGCGGGCAGCGAAAATGGAATCCACGGCTGACGAGCCTGGCGGAATTCCCCACCCCGCGGAAGGGGAAACCTCGACCACGGGTTCGACGTTGTGATCGCCAAAAAGGCATCAGATTTCTCGAGCGGCCCCTACCCACCTTTTGTTGCACCTGCAACAA
>DLVS01000059.1 GCA_003445095.1 Verrucomicrobiales bacterium | reverse complement strand
AACGAAGCTTGGGATGAGTACCAAGATGCCTGGGCTACAGCGAACTACGCCCATGGTGTTACGGTGGGGCTGATCGTCGAAAACGATGTAGCTGACGCGCGCAATGGCGGAACTGGCCGAGTGCGGTTGGTTCGAACCGGTCGCGACGATGCGCCTCTCTCGGTCGAGTTAGGTTTTGGAAGCGGGCCGTGGGCCGCTGAGCTCAACAAGGACTTCCGTTTGGTTGGCGCGCCGCGCAGTCAACTCCCCGGAGTAAAACCCGGTGAAGTCGCCGTGCTGGGTTCGACCGTCGAGATTCCTCGCGGCCAGCGAGAGCTCGCACTCCAGGTCGAGGCACTTCCAAAAACAGCGCGGAACGCGACTCTCGTGAAGCTGCAGGTCAAACCGGGCTCTGGCTACGCCACCGGCTATCCGTCCTCTGGCGAAGTCGTCATTTATTCGCCCGGGAAATAAGCTGAGTGTGGAATAGGATCCGTTCCCTGCGCCGTTCGCCTCGCTCCCGAAAAAAACTTCCATGCCGCCTTCGACTTCGGCCCCGGCCATTGCCGTCGCAGGGAGCGACACGGCAACCCCGCTTAATCTCGAGAAGCGCCTCGCGTTGATCGCTCGTCACTTCGACCTGCGGGGAAAGCGGCTGATCGATTGCGGCTGCGGTGCGGGAGAGTACGTGGTCGCGCTGGGAGAGCGGGGAGCAGAGGCAGTGGGCGTTGAGTACATGGCCGAAAAAGTTGCCCAATTTGTCGCTGCGCATCCGGATGATTCCCGAGTGAGCGCCGGTGACATTGAGAACCTCCCTTACGCCGATGGGACCTTTGACCTGGCATTGCTGAATGAAGTTCTGGAACACGTGCCGAACGACGCGCAGGCACTAGTCGAGGTCCGGCGCGTGCTGAAGCCTGGCGGTTCCGTGATCGTTTTTTCCCCCAATCGGCTTTACCCGTTCGAAACGCATGGAGTCCATCTCCGACGCCCGCGACGGCGGATCGCGCATTACGTGCCTTTTATTCCCTACCTCCCCTTGCCGCTCGGGCGTGCCTTCCTGGAATACTGGGCGCGCAATTATTGGCCCGGGCAGTTGCGTCGACTGGTCACGCAGGCGCAGTTTCGGGTCAGGTATCATGGATTCATCTGGCAGACGTTTGAGAATATTTCCGGAAACCAACCGCGCCTCATTGGAGCGGCTAGGCCAGTGCTCCGACGTGTCGCCATGCTGGCGGAATGTGTGCCTGGCCTTCGCGCGTTCGGCACCAGTCAGGCGATCATCGCCCAACGAGTGTGAGTCGCGGGGTCCATTCGCGGTTCTCTGCGATTTTTGGCGCTGGGATCACGCCTCGTCGTGTGCCGATTGGGTGACGACCTCGAACAACGGTTGTCGTCGGTGCGTTTCCTTTGGATTTCAACTTGTCACCTGATGCGCTGAAGGCTTTCTTAAGGCGTGCTGGAAACTGCGCTGGACGCACAGGGCGTCGCTCTTTCATCCACTGTGGAAGGTTCTTCCAAAAAACCAACCCGCCGCTCCCAACGGTCGACACCGTCAGCGGCACCGGCCCGGATCAAGAACTACATTCTCGATACCAATGTCCTGCTGCATGATCCCGATGCGTTGCTGAACTTTCAGGACAATCACGTCCTGCTGCCGATCGAAGTCATTGAGGAGATCGACAAATTCAAACGAGAAACGACGGAGCGCGGGCAAAATGCCCGGAGCGTCAGCCGGATGCTCGACCAGATGCGCAGTCGTGGTTCGTTGAGTGAAGGCGTTGCGTTAGACAGGGGCGGCCAATTGCGGATCATCTTCGCCAATCCGCTGGGGACTTCGACCAACGGCAACGGACATGCGCCGGCGGTGACATCCGGATCCGTCGATAACCGCATTCTCAATCTGGCCCTCGCGATCTATCGCGGCGATCCCACGACCGCCACCATTCTCGTAACGAAAGACATCAACCTGCGCCTGAAGGCTGATGCGTATGGGTTACTCGCGGAAGATTACGAAACGGATCGCGTCAATCTGCGCGATCTGTACACGGGGATGTTCGAGGCGGTGGTGCCGGCGGCCAAGCTCGCCGAGTTTCGCGCGCATGGAGAATTGCCACTGCCCGAGGGGCCCATCCGCGCACCGAACGAGTACTGCACGCTGACCGCCGAGGGAGAATCGAAGCGCACCATGCTCGGTCGCGTGGACACGGCGGGGCGACGGTTGCTGCCGTTGCACGATGCCCAAAACGTTTGGGGCATCAAGCCGCGCAACCGGGAGCAGCACTTCGCGCTCGACGCGTTACTGGATGAGCGGATTCGCTTGGTTACGCTGATGGGCAAGGCCGGCACGGGCAAAACGTTGCTCGCGCTCGCGGCGGGATTGAAGAAAACCGTCAACGATCGCGAGTTCCGGCGCCTGGTCGTCGCTCGCCCCACTATTTCGATGGGCAAGGAACTCGGATTCCTTCCAGGAACGCTGGAAGAAAAGCTCTCGCCCTGGATGCAACCGATCCATGACGCCCTCGAATTGCTCGGTGACCTTAACATGGGTCACGAGAACCGCCGGGCCGCTGATCTTTTACGCACTGGTGTGATCGTGGTCGAGGCGCTCAGTTATATCCGTGGCCGCAGCATTGCGAGTCAGTTCATGATCGTGGACGAGGCCCAAAATCTCACGCCACTCGAGGCCAAAACCATTCTCACTCGCGTGGGCCACGGGACAAAAATCGTTCTTACCGGCGATCCCTACCAAATTGACAATCCGTACGTGGATGCCTCTAGCAACGGATTTACCTACGTGGTGAACCGGTTTCGAGAGCAGGCGATCTCGGCTCACATTGAGCTGTCGCGCGGCGAACGGAGCGAACTGGCCGAACTTGCCGCAAATATTCTGTGAGACTTGGGCGACTTCGGAGCGTTTATCCCGCGGGAACTCGAAACGATCGAGAACCGCGGAACTCCCCAACGCCACTCGCGATTGGCGCTCCCGTCGACTGAATGCCGCGCTCCCTCGGCGTTCGCCGACAATTCCCGCGATTGCTTTCACTGACGGGAAGTAGTTCACTCGGCCCATGCACTCCCTCGGTTTTCGTTTAATTTCGTTCGCCTCCGGTTTGCTTCTCCTTATCGCTGCGGGTTGCGGCGACGGCAGTAGCAAAGGTGCGGGCAATTTGACCGCGGCCCTCGGTCAGCTTTCGGGTGATGCCGACACGAAAGTGGCTGGCTTGGCGGAGATCGCTCAAATCGGTCCAGCGGCTGCCACGGCCGTCGATAAGATAACTCCATTGCTGAAAGACTCGGACCCCATCGTCCGACGGACTGCGGCCTATGCTCTGGGTGAGATTGGTCCAGCAGCCAAATCCGCGCTACCGACCCTCAAAGAAATGCTGAACACCACTGATCGCGATCAATTGACAGCAGTAGCCAACGCATTGCGCGCGATTGATCCGAAGTCGCTCCCGGACGTGAAGATCGAAAACATCGGAAACTAACCAAAGGAGTTACCGACCTTGGACTGAGTTTTAGGGTCCCGCAGCGTACTTGTCCCAAAGACGATCCAACTCGGACGCAGTGAGAACTCCGTCCGCGGTTACGAACCGGTAGCGGGCGACGTACGGCTCCCCCGGTTTTAGCTCGAAGCGGCCCAACTGCTGCGGTGCGTAGCAGAAGAACGGCTCGGACGGATGGAGTCGCATGGGCTGGGGAAATCGGAAGTTCGCCGGATGACACAGCACGGCCACGCCGACCGTTGAACCATCGACGGGACCTCCCATCCAAAACCACTTGGCTCGCGTGCCATTGATTTTGATCCGGTCGGTGTCTCCGTTGGCAGTAAGGAAGACACCGTTAGTCAGGCCATTCCAAGCCCAGTTACCACGCACGCCCAAGCCACCGTAATGGTACTCCGGAAGCACCAAGGAAGCGCTCGAAGCGCACCGTTGGGTGGAGACCCAATCAAAGATGAACCGGCCCGGAGCCTCAGCGGGGACGAATGCACGAACTTCCCAGGTTTCATCCAGCACCGTCTTGGGTACCGCCGGCATCAAGTCCAGAAATCGATGACGCACGGTGAAGCCGGCTTCGGCGGGTTCATTCCAAATCCGATCAACGGCAACAAACTCGACCCGTCCCTTGCCGTCTCCCATGTTCCAAAAATCGGGAGCACGGCCTTCAAACTCCGTCTTCGTCCACGGCGCCCAAATTCCATGGTGGTGCAGGTGATTGGCGGGAAAATCGTCCGTCACCAACCGGCCCGACGGCGCGTAGAGCGGATGAAGGTAACCGCCGCGGCGATAGATCAACGGAATATTCTCGCGCGGCAGTTCGCCCGGCTCCGCTTGGTAGCGGAACATTTCGCGGCCGTGAGCCCGGACAATGAGTTGTTTCCCCTCACGTTGAACCGTGACGTCGCTTGCGGCCGACTGAGACTGAAATTGACTCAGGCCTACTAGCAGTCCGAGCCATCCGATGATGCGCATGGGGGATTGAGAGTACCCGAAGCTCGGCGTTCACCTTTGCCACCCCGACTTAAGGGTTCAGTCGGGTAGAAGCCCTTTCTTGAATCCACGGCACGTCACGGGGTGCCTTGCCGGTGAGTCCTTTTTTAATCGTCACCGGGTCAAGCCATCGATGGACCTCGGCATGGCCATCGGCAAAAGACAATCCGCCCGCCCCATTGTGATAAATGGCCGGAAGGTTTCCCCAGAGTTGGTTGGGCTCGAGCGTCACGAGGAAGTATCCGTCGTCCACACTGTCTTCTCGCTCGTCAATGAACACGAACTGGCTGCTCGGATTACGAACGTCTCCCAGCCGAGTGTAGGTCCACCAAGTCTTCTTGATCAGGTCGGTGTACCAACTGTTGCCATTCATATTGCCGTTCATCGAAATGCTGCGGGTCCGCAAGTGCTTATTCTTACCGATCTGCACCTTGTACTGATCGGCGGGGCACTTGTAGATGCCGAGCGCTTGATTGTAGGGCCACAGCTTCCCTTTGGGCGCCATGATGAGAGTGACATTGGTGCAATCCCTGATATTACCCGGCCCGGTGATAGGATTGATCCACCCTTCGACCCAACCTTGTTGGTCGCCGGTGCCGTTTTGAACGAGCTGATCGTTGTAATCGCCGGCGTACATAATCCAGGCAAGCGTGAGCTGTTTCCCGTTACTGATGCATTGCACTCCGGTCGCCTTGGTCTTGGCCTTCGCCAATGCGGGAAGGAGCATTCCGGCGAGAATCGCGATGATGGCAATGACCACGAGCAATTCGATCAAAGTGAAGCCTGCTCCGCGGCGGGAGGTGGTGGTCGCATTCATGGGAACGATGACAGGACGACTGAAAAACTATGAGCCCGTTGGCGGGTTCG
The DNA here is from genome assembly GCA_003445095.1 of Verrucomicrobiales bacterium. Classification (GTDB taxonomy): domain Bacteria; phylum Verrucomicrobiota; class Verrucomicrobiia; order Limisphaerales; family UBA9464; genus UBA9464. The sequence goes on along the minus strand of DLVS01000059.1, from coordinate 1,734 downwards.
TGGCAAGCCGCCGGATTGCAGCGTCTCATCAGGTTGTCGGCGGCTTCGCTCGAGCGGAGTCGCGCGGTCCATGAACCGCCAACACTCGGAAGGATTGGCCGACGCTAAGATCGGGCCGAACAATTCGGCCGACTCCTTACTTCAATAGGCCCACATCCTTCAGCGTTTGACGAAGCAGCGCGCGGGTGGACTCGGAAACACGCACCATCGGCAGGCGAAGTTCGTCGTCCATTTGTCCCAACAACGCCAACGCCGCTTTGACCGGAGCGGGATTCGTTTCCACAAACAGATTCCGGAAGAGCGAATACAGCTTTCCATGAAGTTGGCGCGCTCCCTTCGGATCGCCCTGGAGAAATCGGTTCACCATGGCGGCTACTTGGCGCGGAGCGACATTGGAAGCGACGCTCACCACTCCATTGGCTCCCACCGAAAGGAACGGAAGTGTGAGCGAGTCGTCTCCGCACAGGATGCTGAATTGGCGAGGCAACAGCCCTCGTAACTGACTCACGCGATCACACGATCCACCGGCCTCTTTCAGCGCGATCACCGTCGGGCAGTCCGTGGCCAATCGCACCACCGTGTCCGTCGCGATCTCGACCCCGCACCGACCAGGAATGCTGTAAAGCATGACCGGTAGCCGCGAACCGGCAGCCACGGCTTTGAAATGTTGATAGAGTCCCTCTTGGGTCGGCTTGTTGTAGTAGGGGGCCACTTGCAACGTCGCGTCGGCGCCGACGGCTTGGGCACGTTGGGTGAGGAAGATCGCCTCGCGAGTAGAATTCCCCCCCGTACCGGCAATGACGGGGAGGCGGCCAGCGGAGAACTTCACCGCGAGCTCGATCACGCGAATGTGTTCATCGTAATCCAGGGTGGGCGATTCTCCCGTTGTCCCGACCGGTACGATGCCGTCAACGCCGGCTTTGACCTGACCGCGGATCAGTCGCTCGAAAGCGGCCTCATCGACGCGCCCGTTGCGAAACGGCGTCACCAAAGCGGTAAAAGTGCCAGTAAACATACGCGAAAGGACCCCAGCCTTCGCGAAATTCCAGGGTGTTGTGAAGGCATTTTTCCAGGAGAAAGGTCGTCGCGGACCTCGCGGGCCACATCACACTCCTCCCGGGTAGGGATGGCCGAAAGCCCGACCGTGAATGCCCAATGTCAGACGACGCGACGCGTTTCGGCAGTCCACGTGAGGCTGTGGTCTTCAAATAGAGAGCGTTGCGCCGGACTTTTTACGCTGACCACCAAAGGCCGCGTCTCTGCTGCGCGCAGGACCGTCGCAGCGCGACTGTCCTCCCCGCGGCAGACCAATTTCCTGTGGGGCCAATCCAAAGGTCGGCACACCGCGACCCTTCGTTCGTGCGGTTGAATGTTTTCCAAAGTCGTGTCCTGCTTCTGGCGCTGTGACCGCGCGCGTCCTTCCATCTGTGGTGGCTCTCGTCGTGGGGGTTTTGCTCGGCCTGGCCTTGGCCCCGAGATCTCGGCGGGTCGAGCCGGCGGTACCGCGAGTCACCGCGACGCCCGCGATCCGTGAGCTTCCTCAGATTCCAGTTCGTCCCTCTCCGAGCGAGGTTTTGATTCGCCCTGACCAACTGGCCCCGCTCTTTGCGGCCGTTCGTTCGGAGCCAGACCCGGAAGTGCGCCGCGATCGGCTCCGCCTCCTGGCAGCGCGGATCGCACCTTCGGATGCCGCGGCAAGCCTGCTGGTAGCGCGCGAATCGTTGCCCGACGAAT
>DLVS01000040.1 GCA_003445095.1 Verrucomicrobiales bacterium | reverse complement strand
ATCACCTCTTTGACCACGGCGGCGCGGTGGGACCTGACATCACCGGCGCAAACCGGACTGATCTCGACTACCTTTTGCAAAACATCCTTTTTCCGAATGCCGTCATTCCGAACGAGTACCGTGCTTCAACCTTCGAAGTGAACGATGGGCGTGTGGTGATGGGCGTCTTGAAGCAAACCGACGGTACGGCGTACCGCGTCCAGACCGCGACTGAATTGGTCACCCTGCCCCGAAACGAAGTGGCGAAGGTCGAACAAAGTAACCAATCCATGATGCCCGAGGGTTTGTTGGCTCCGCTCAAGGAGCAAGAAGTTCGCGATCTTCTATATTATTTGAGTCGGCCTGGCCAAGTCCCGTTGCCCACCGAGGCGAAGTAGGACCCGGCTCGCGAGCCGTCCGCCGCGCCATCGTTGATCGCTTGGCTCGGTCGCCGTGCGGAGGAACCTGGGCCATGCTGGCCGAAAGGGCCGATTGGGCCGATTCCGCCGATTCCGAAGCGGCTTGAAACTCGGTTCTCTGACCAGTCAAGTACACCGAAGTTTAGATTCAATCATGATTCACCAATCCTATCCCAGTGCGCTAGACGCTGGCGGCCTAACCCACTTCCTAGGGCGGTTCGTACCTATCCCGGCTAGCCTTCGGTTACGGCACCTGCTGGGAACGGTATGTTGCCTGGTCTTATCGGCGCTACCGATGTCCACCGTCGCCCAGCCCAGCACCATTCTAAAAAGCTTTGGAGAATTGACTAACCTCACTGGGCTCTCGCCCGGCTCCACACTCGTCCAGGCGGAGGATGCGACCTTGTTTGGGACCACCAGCGTTGGCCAAAGGTCCGTTTCTGGGACCATCTACTCGATTCAACCCGACGGCAGCCATTTTTCTGTGGTGCGACAGTTTTTGCGTGCCTCTGATGGCACCGATCTATCGCCAGGAGTGGTTGTCGATGACGGTGTTCTTTACGGAACCGCCAACCGAGGTGGCAACCTCAGCGTCGGAACCCTGTATCGGCTCACCGTGGACGGCCGCGATTTCCGGGTGTTGAAACATTTTGATCGAAAGGACGGAGCGTTTCCACGGTCACGGCCAACCCTAAGCGGGGGCCTTATCTACGGGACCACCGAATTGGGAGGCAGTTCTGACGAAGGCGTCTTGTTCCGCGCGAACACTGATGGCTCGGGATTAACCGTCTTAAAGCACTTCAAAGCAGCGCAAGGAAAGAACCCTTATTCCCCGGTAATCGTTTTCGACGGTGTCGTCTATGGCACGACGCTCAATGGGGGAACGCGAAATGGGGGTGTTATTTTCCGCATTGGCACCAACGGAGCTGACTTTGGCGTTCTCAAGGATTTAGGAGACGCCGACGGCGTGGGACCGTTAGGCGGGCTGACGATGTTCGACGGTGTCCTCTTCGGTACTACCACTCGAGGCGGCACGAATGGGTACGGCACCGTATTCCGATTGAATCCAGATGGATCCGATTTCGCTGTGCTTAAGCATTTCGGACAGGTGGATGGATTTCGCCCGACGGGGCAACTGGCGGTGCGCGAAGACGGCCTTTGGGGAACGACTCGGCACGGAGATCCCCTCGGAGAATCGGACATCTTCAGAAGTCCTGGAACGGTGTTCCGAATTAACTTGGACGGCAGTGAGTTTCGAGTCCTGAAGCAGTTCTCCGGAACCGATGGAGCCTTCCCCAATGCGGGAGTGATCCTAACTGACCGAGGGCTCTTCGGAACGACCACCGGCGGTGGGGATTCACAGCAAGGCACCATCTTCCGAATGAGCGAAAACGGCGACTCCCATACGATCCTCAAGAGTTTTACTGGAATCGATCCGGCCAATCCCCGAGCTGGCCTCGCTCTCGCAGAAGGCGTCCTTTACGGATCGACCAGTGCCGGCGGACGCTCAAGGGAGCCCGGAAGCGGCACAATTTTCCGTGTCGCCACCGATGGGTCGGGCTATGCGACCTTGCGGGATTTCACGGGACCTGACGGCGCGGCTCCATCCGCCCGGCTCCTGGTCCTTGACGGCCAGTTGTACGGAACCACTCAAACCGGCGGCGACGCCGACCTTGGGACCCTTTTTCGGATGGGCATCGATGGAGCCGGATTTTCCGTGCTGAAACATTTTGACGGGCCGGACGGTCAATATCCTGCCGCTCCGCTTATCCACTCCGCGGGAGTGCTCTATGGAACCATTCCTCACGGCGGCCACACTGGCGTGGGAGTGATCTTCAAGATCCTCACTAACGGCACAGGGTTCTCGGTCATCAAACATTTCGAAGGGACGGATGGTGCCAATCCCCGGTCGAGCGTCGTGCTCCTCGGGGATAAGCTCTATGGCACAACGGAATTTGGCGGAACTCTCAATGCCGGAACGGTATATCGTATCTCGACTAACGGGTCGGATCATGTCGTGTTAAAAGAGTTTGAGAACACTGACGGACGACAACCTTGGGCTGGTCTAACGCCAATCGGAGATACCCTCTACGGCACCACCCTCGACGGCGGGCGCTTCAGGTTCGGCACAATATTCCGGATACAAGCCGATGGTACCGGCTTTGAAGTGCTACGGCATCTCGACTGGGAGGCAGGCGACGGGCCCCGCCCTGATTCCGAACTGACGGTGGTGGGCGACCGGCTGATTGGGTCCACGGAGGCTGGAGGATTGTTCGGCACGGGAACCGTGTTCGAGATGAGGCTCGACGGAAAGGGCTACCGAACGTTGAGGGACTTCCACTACTCCGGAAACGGCGCAAAGAATCCCGTCGGCGGAGTCGTTATCGAAGGCGGCCGCCTCTACGGAGCTGCCTACAAAGGCGGTGAGGCAGACCTAGGTGTGGTTTACACGATGAGCCTACCGGAACGCTCGGGCCTGGCGATACGCGGCATCGACGAAGCCGTCGTCGTCACCTGGACGGACTCGACCAGCATCCTGCAGGAAGCGCGGCAAGTGACGGGCGACTACACGACCATTACCGGTGCCATCAGTCCGTACACCAATGCCGTGAGTCACGAGGCTAAGTTCTTCCGCCTGCAGTCGAACTGAGAGTCGTGCTTCGGGGTTCAACCAGGTTCCGCGAAACTAAATGTGGGTCTCGTTCAGATTCGGCTCTTCGCCAATTCCCGTCGTAGTTGGTCAAAGGCTTGTTGCGCCGTGAGGAACTTGAATGTCTCGCGGTCAAAACAATTTAGGTGGCGGCTGACTGACGTGCGGTCGGGACACGCCAGACCTATGAAGACCGTCCCCACTGGTTTTTCTTCGCTTCCACCGGCGGGTCCGGCGATGCCGGTCACACTCAACGCGTAGTCGGCGCCCGTCACCCTTTGAGCACCTTCCGCCATCGCGCGCGCTACCACTTCACTCACGGCTCCATGCTCGACGAGGAGTTCGGGCGGGACACCCAAGGCACTAGTCTTAGCTGCGTTGGCATACGTCACATACCCGCCCAGCAGGACTGCAGACGCACCGGGAATATTTGTGATTCGATTGGCCAGGTGGCCGCCGGTGCATGACTCCGCAAGGGCTAGCGACATCTTACGGGCCGTTAGTTCCCGGACCAGCAGACCTTCGAGCGAGTCATCGCCGCGACCGAACACAAATTCCCCAGCCACTGACTCTAAAATTGCACCCGCCGCGCGCACTTGCACTTCGGCATTTCGCCCTCGGGCGACGAATCGGACGTCCACTTCGCCGACGCGTGCGCAGTAGCCGACCGTCAGTCCTTGCTCCAGCAGTGGCTGAAGTGCGGAATCAAGTCGTGCCTCCATTAGCGATTCGCCTAACCCAGTGGTTCGATAGGTCTCAGACACGAATGCCTCTTCGAGGGGGAGCCGCGACTCGATCCACGGCCGAACCTGGTCATCGAACATCGGTTGCATTTCTCGCGGAGGGCCCGGAAGCAGCACGACCCACGACCGACCCTCTCCGGATCGAAACGGATTTGGATTCAGTTCGACGACCAAACCTGGAGCGGTGCCATGGCGATTCGGGAGCACCACTGCACCTTCGGGAACGAAGGATTCGACTCGGGTGCGTTCCGGCATGGTCCGTCCGCGCGACTCGAAGAATCGTCGAATCTGAGATTCGATTTCGGGCTGATGCACCAGCTTGCGTCCCAATACAGCCGCAACGCGATCACGAGTAACGTCGTCACTTGTGGGCCCGAGGCCTCCGGTGGTGATCACCAAATCGGCGCGAGTGAGAGCGTCCTGAAGAGCTGCCTCAATGGCGTCCGCCGTATCTGGAACCGTGATCTGCCGCGAAATCGGCCGGCCCATGTCGGCCAGACGACGACCCAACCATTGCTGGTGCGCATTCAGAATGCGCCCCAACAGCAACTCCGACCCGGTGTTGATCAATTCAACGATCACGGTGGCAGGGTACGCGGAGCCATTCAGTCCGCCAATGCGGTTGGCGGACGAGACATTACCGTTGGGTCAACGTCTCAAGGATCGCCCTACCGAAATGGCCGAGAAAAGATTCCGAGGCTGGTCGCGGCTGCTCTCCGGGGCCGCCGCTACAACCTTTTGTTGCCGGTGCAACAAAAGGTGGAACACCAACCTTTGCCACCTCTGGCTGAACTGATTTCCGCAGTCCATCGAACGCGCGGCCCTTCTGAAGCCGATCCTTGGCCACAACTTCGTGATGCGCCCATTGACGGATTCTCCGCGAACATTCCCGTGTTTTCTGGCGATCGTTTCGCTTAATCTCACGGCGTGATCCTGATTGTGATGGGAGTTTCCGGCTCCGGTAAAAGTACCGTGGGCGCTCGCGTGGCCGAGCGACTCGGCTGGGAATTTCATGACGGCGATTCGTTTCATCCGCCCGAAAATGTGGCCAAGATGAGGTCGGGGACGTCGCTGACCGATGAGGACCGGCGACCGTGGCTCTTGGAAATCCAGCGCTTCATGCGACAACAATTGGAGGCCGGTCGAAACGCGGTCATCGCGTGTTCCGCCCTGAAACAAAGCCATCGCGAGCTCTTGCTGACCGGCGAGCCTGGCGTGCAGTTTGTGCACCTCCAGGGCTCGAAGGAATTGATCGCGCAACGTCTGCAACAGCGTCGGGGACATTTTATGCCACCCGAGCTCCTCGATAGTCAGTTCAAGACGCTGGAACGGCCGACCGACATTCCGGTGTTCGATATTTCTGGGACGCCCGAGGAAATCGCCGAAGAAATATTGAGCCACTTGAAGCTGGCGTCGGCGCATCGCGATCTCGGGTAACCTCCAATTCCAATGTTGGACCCTGATGCGGGCCCATGAACCGGGTAGAGGTATGAATGGGGGATGAACCTCAACCCTCCCTCCGAACCGGACGGGCGAATTTCTCGCATCCGGCTCTCCGGTCAGTGAGTCACCCACGCACGGCGGGACTGGAGTGCGGCGCACAGGCTGAGGCGTAGAGAGATCAGCTTGTGCCCAGCGAAGTAAGCGTTGGGATAGCGGTTATGGTCGCGTCCTCGTCCCCTGCCCTTTCGTCTATCACGTCGGCGCAGAAGGCTGCGCAGTCATCCGTCATCCGCGCAGCCACTTCAGCCGCGCGATGATTTCTGGTAAACTCCGGCCACTGTTGCGCGGCGTTTCTTCCCGCAACGTTTCTTTGAAGCGATCCAGGCTCTTCTTCCGTGGCCATTTCAGGCCCCGTTCAAAGTACCAGCCCAAGAACTCATAGCCTCCTCGGGTGTCTGCGCCGTACTCAGTCTTTCACTGGTTAGTTTCATCAACCTTGCAAACGCACGTAGGCGCGAGGTGAAACTCGCCCCTACCACCCTCGAATTCGACAGAGCCCCATCTCTAGGCATCACCACCGCCCCCCTCGGACCGCCAGCACAGCCGCCACCCCGCCGACGACTCCTCCCACCAAGACGGCTCCCCAAGATCCCGCTTGGGCATTGCCCACGCTTAGCCACAGCGCCAATACCGCCCAGACCAACAACGGATGCCAGTCGGTCGGCTGTTTCACGGGTTGTTTGTTCAAGAACCAGGGAGTCGTGAAGCCATAGATGATCAGCAGGGTGAGAATCCAGCCAAGCGCGGAAGTCACCGGCATTCCGTACCAAGTCCAACCACCCGGACGACTGAGGCGCCACCACCAGCGAGAAGAAGCGGCAAAGGGCTCCAAGACGATCGCCATACTCAAGGCCAAGGCGGTCGCAGTCGCTATTACCCACAATCCGTAGTAACGCAGTTTGCGCCACGGCCGAAGGATCAGGCGCGCGACACCACGCCCAGCGATCGCCAACGTTACCCAGAGGAACGGCTGGAACCACGCAACGCCGAGGGTTTGGGGCCCGGCCCGATCCATCAATGTTCGCTGGCCAAACGGAAGCGAGGTGTGGGCATTGAGCAGGTCAATTCCCGTTCCCAGCGTTGCCGCCAGGAGCGTAACCGCGACCACGTTTTGGACCGCCAGACGACGAGCCAAGCCCAAGGCCAAACTCAGTGCTGCTACCATCCACACGGCGGTACTCCAATCCTCGCCATTGCCGGGCCACCCCAATCCAAGCCAGCGACGAATAGTGTCGGCCGCGACGAGGAGCAGGAAGACTCCAAAAACGGGATGATGCAGCCGCGTCGGAAGCGGATTGACCCACGGAACCGCGGTCGTTACTGGCGAAGAAGCCGGCACGCGTTAAGCCAACCAAAGTGCAGCTCCAGCGACACGCCCGGAATCATCGAAGTCGGAGCGCAGGCAGCCTCGCTCGGGCGAATTTCTTCCGCGTTGCGATTCGGAGCGCGGTCCGGATGATCTCCTCTCGCAGCTCATGGTATTGCGCAAGCAACTTGGTCCGTCCGGTATCGAAATCCCCGAGATTGGCTTGGGAACGTGGCACTATTCCGGTGGGCCTGAACCTCTTCGGTGCGGCTTCGAGGCAGGGGCATGGTTCATCGACACCGCCGAGTCTTACGGTTCCGAAACGGTCGTGGCCGAAGCGATCGCCGGTGTTCGCGACCGCGTCTTCCTCGCCACTAAGGTCTCGCGACAAAACTTGCGGCGTAGCTCACTCTTGGAGGCGGCCGACCGCAGCCTGCGACAACTGCGAACAAACCATATCGACCTCTATCAGATTCATCAGCCGAACGACGACATTCCGATCGAAGAGACCATGGGCGCGATGGAGGAACTCGTGGACGCGGGGAAAATTCGGTTCATTGGCGTATCGAACTTTTCCGTGCGCCAACTGCAACAAGCCCAAGCAGCCTTGCAGCGGCACTCGATTGTTTCAAACCAGGTTCGCTACAATCTGATCGATCGTACCATCGAAGCCGACCTATTGCCCTATTGCGCCGCCAACAAAATTACCGTGATTGCCTACAGCCCGTTGGGGCGTGAATTGCAGCGGCTACGCGATGCGGACCCAAGTGGCGTCCTGCAACAGGTGGCGGCCAAAACAGGGCGGTCCGTGCCCCAGATCGCTTTGAACTGGTGTTTGCGACAGCGGGAAGTGGTGGTGATTCCGAAGGGCAGTTCCATCACACACGTCCGCGACCTCTGCGGTGGTTCGGGCTGGCGGTTGGAGCCACCGGAATTGCGCCTGCTGGACGAGCGCATCCGCTTCCGGCGTCGCAGCCGATGGGAACTCGCGCTGCGGCGCGCAGTGCCACGTGGGTTTGGGAAAGTGCTGCAGCCGATCGTCCGGCGGCTTCCGTCGGGCATTCGGCGACGGCTCCAATGATTTGGATTTCAGGCGGGACTCCCTCCGCGACCACCCTCGAATATTCCGTAGCCCGACACAACTCACGCCCGTGAAGAAGGCCGGTTCAGACGAAAGCGGCCGACGTTTTTCGAGCTCACCAAAAGGAGAGCGACCGTCTTCCGCCACGCTCCTTGGTTTTTTCGCGGCTTCGCGCCTTCACGTGCAATCCGTCGGCAGTGTTACGGCTGCGTAATTCGAGGAGATCCCAGAAAGGCCGCGGTGTCAGGGCCAGACAGGAAAGCTTAAGATGAAGTGGAAACCCAGGAAGGCAGATTTCCATTAGCAACTTATGACCAAAGAAGCCCTCCGCGAAGCGATGATTAAGGCGCCTCGACGGTCCGTGGCGTTGGTGCTGACGACCGGAGGCAGTCCGCCGGTAAGGCACCCTGACTACATCATGCCCGGCCCAGACACTCCGGAACTGATTGCGGACGGTGAACGGGGCTCGTTCAAGGTCGTTGCTTTTGCAGAAATCCCCAGTGTTGAAGTCAGTCCTCGGCCTAGCGGTATCCTATCGACTACTCGGGCGAAGAAAGCCACGCGAGTAAGTTCTCGAACAATCGCCAATTATTTACCGCGTCGAGGGTCACGAACTTCCACGTCCCCACTACGGCCACCTTTCCCTTCCCCGAGCGGAGCGCCGCCAGAACGGGCGCTGCTCTATGGTCGTGAAGTATCCAAGACTCCACCACCGGCCGACCGCCGTCGGGCCGAATGTGCCCCAGTGGGTGCAGGATGGCGGAAGTCGCTGGAGAAGTGACTTCAAGCTCAAGTTGAACTGTGGCTGTTTTGCTCACCGTGGCGCACGACGGCAGTGCCAACTCTCCAACTCCGTCGAGGATTCGACTCGGAGTCGTCGGAGTAGAGATGGGGACGCACAGGGCGAACCGGGG
>DLVS01000187.1 GCA_003445095.1 Verrucomicrobiales bacterium | reverse complement strand
GATGGAGTCTCCTCACGTCGTCTCCTACGGGAATCTGGTTCCGGGGATTCCTCTGCTTCCTACTCCTGGTCAGCTTTCCAGTTAAGATCATGGCCCAAGAAACCGGAAGCCTGGGCGGAATTGTGATTAATGGTTGGGACGGTCGCCCGCTCCCCGGGGTGATCGTCACGGTCCGCGGGACCATTCTGGCCGGCACCACCGACGCCTCAGGGCGTTACCGACTTGAAGGCGTTCCGACTGGCGAACAAACCGTGCGCTTCAGCAAGCCCGGCTTCGCCTCGACGACGGTGAGCAATGTCCGGATTGTGCCGGGCCTTCCCACCAATCTCGACGGTTCGCTTCGTCCCGAGTTCTTCGAGCTCGAGGAGTACGAAGTCACCGCCGAACAATTTCAGGATCAGGCGCTGGAGATTCTCGAGCAACGTCAGTCTTCGACCTCGTTCCTCGATGCCATCAGCTCCGAACAATTTCGGCGGCTCGGTGCGACCGATGTGGCTCAGATCATTACCAAGGTGCCGGGGACCACCGTCGTGGAAGGCAAATACGCGGTGATTCGTGGGCTAAGCGATCGATATAATCTTACCGAACTTAATTCCGCGGTCCTCCCGACCGCGGATCCGTACCGTCGCGCCGCTCCTCTGGATTTGATTCCTGCCTCGATGATTCGCGAAGTCGCCGTGAGCAAGACTTTCACTCCCAATCTACCGGGTGGTTTTGCCGGTGGCTTGGCCAATCTCACGACTAAGTCGTTCCCGGATAAGTTCGTTTTTCAAGTCGAGGTCGGGCTAGAATACAATACGCAATCCACGGGCAATCCGGACTTTCTGACCTATCCGGGTAGCTCAACCGATTGGGCCGGCATGGACAACGGCTACCGGGAAATACCGGCGATTCTGGAGAATGCGACCCTCGCAGATCTGATCCCGCCACCGCCACAACGCCGGAATGAAACTCCTGAGCAAGCGCAGGCCCGACTGGACCAGGCCAATAAAGTTCAGGCTGAGCTCGGTTCTTTCAACGACTACACTTTTGGGCCAACCACCAAAGCTCCTCCCCCCAATTACGGCGGTAACTTTTCCTACGGCGACACGATTAAGATCAACGAGCGTAACTTCGGCTACTTCGTCGGCGGTATCTACAAGCGCCAGTGGTTCTTTTACGACGATGGCATTCAAGCCCGCTATCGGCCGGGTCCTGGTGGTGAAGCGCCTTATCAATACTTTCGCGTCGCGCAATCGGTCATGGAAGCCACCTGGGCGACCGTTGTTAATGTCGCTTATGAACTCGTCCCCGAAGATCACACCATCGCCTTCACCTTCTACTGGAATCAAAACGGCGAAGACACTACGCGTCAGCGGAATGGATTTGTGGAAGGCGTCGATGGCATAGCCACCCTCAACACCCTGCAGTGGATCCAACGCCAGGTCCATGCCTACCAAACCCAAGGGGAAGACCACTTCGAAGAGTTCTATAACGATCGAGTGAACTGGCTCGTGTCGTTGGCTAATACGAGTCAGGACGAACCGGATTTGCGCTATTTCAATTATGCGCATGAGCCGGACGACACCCAGAATTCCATTGGGAACAACTCGATGCCCGAACCCATTCGGCCCACTCGATACTATCGGAACATCAACGAAGACAACATTTGGGCTCAGCTCGACAATACCCTGACCGTCCAGCAGTGGTCGGGGCTTGATACCGAGGTTAAGTTTGGGGGCGCTTTCAACGGTTCCACCCGGGAATTCCAAGAGAAGACGTTTAGCTTCGACGGGGAGTCGGGCTGGCGAGCGTACGGCACACCGAACACCTACTTTACCCCGGAAAACATTCGGTACACCGAATCGCCCGGACGTTTCGGCGGTACCAACTACAACTTCCAACGCACCTTTTTTCCGGCGTTGGGCAATAACACCTACTTGGGGCAACAGCAGATTCCCGCTGGCTACGCCATGACTCAGCTTCCGGTGACGGAGCAACTCAAGATCATTGGCGGTGCCAGGCTGGAAAACACCTTGCTCAGCATTGACGGCGGAGGGGCATTGACCCGCACCAATTCCACGATCAACCAGCTCGACGTGATGCCATCATTCGCGGCGGTCTATGACGTCGTCACCAACATGGACGTGCGGTTCAGCTTTAGCCAGACGGTGGCTCGGCCCACGTTCCGCGAAATCGCGCCCTACCGATCCTATGATCCGTACGGAGATGAAATCATTGAAGGCAATCCCAACCTCAAGATCACGCACATCAATAACTATGATCTTCGCTGGGAGTGGTATCCAAAGCCGGGAGCCTTACTGAGCGTGAGCCCCTTTTACAAGCAACTGACAGATCCTATCGAAAAAACGCTCCTCACGTTTGGCGGCGGCATCGTCACCTTCGAGAACCGCCCGACGGCGAGTCTGTACGGCGTGGAACTGGAAGCATCCACCCCCTTGGACATTTTGGGTGATGCCTTCGCCGATTTCGATGTGGGCTTTAACTTCGCCTACATCCATTCCGAGGTGCCCCTGACGGACGTGGAGAAAGCAGCGGACGCAGTACTGAACGCTAACTCGTCCGACAGCCGTCCGTTGTATGACCAGTCGCCGTGGATCGTGAATTTCAATTTTGGCTACGACAACAAGCGAACGGGAACAACGGCTACTGTCTCCCTGAGTACCGCTGGCCCCTACGTTTACCTGGTCGATTTGGGGGGACCGGACGTGTACGAACACCCGCCGTTGGCCTTGACGTTCTTCGCGTCCCAGCGCCTCGCCGAACACGTCAAGTTGAGGTTGACGGTGAAGAACATTCTGAACTCTGAGAACCTGCGGACCTATGGGGAATCCGCTGATGGACCAATTTATTCGCGGGCGACCGGAGGCGTGAGCATTCGACTGACGATTGCCTTCGACTATTGATCCGAGCCTGGCTGGGGCCCATCCCGAAGTTGTCGGTGGAAGCGCGGCTCCAGCAAAGCAAGTCGGCGTCTCAAGCCATGCGGCCGGCGAACACCGACGGGCTGCGCAGGAGAGCAGCTTCCACCAACTTCGGGATACGCCGGGCGGGAAGTCTCCAAGACGCCCTGTTGGGTTCGACGTTGAGCCGGCCTGATCTGTCCGCTGGCCACTCGTTTCCGACATGTAACTCGACGGCCACCTCATCGTTGCGCAGGTAGCCGCTGCTTACCTCGTTCCGAAAACTGCCGCAAGAACCGCACGAACGTTCGGAACAAGTCTACACCACAACACGAATCGCTTCATGAAGATCCTATTGCGCAAACTGAGCCGCTATTTCTGCCTCGCTTCAGTGCTGGCGCTGGCCCCAACACTGCGGGCTGACGTTATCAATGTGTCGGGCAACCTTACCGGGACGAATGTTTGGCGCTCGACGAACGAATACATCCTCAACGGCTACGTTTACGTTCTGACCAATTCTGTCCTCCGCATCGAGGCCGGTACGGTGGTCCGCGGCACGTCCGGCGCTCCGCCAAGCTTCGGTGTTCTCTTCATCACGCAAGGCGCCAAGTTATTTGCCGAAGGCACTCCCACGCGCCCGATCATTTTCACATCGGAAAGCGACGATCTCCAGGACCCCGAAGACCTGCCCTTTCCGTCACGCGGGTTGTGGGGCGGGATTGTGCTGCTAGGCCGTTCGCCGATTAACAACGCCGTCGTCGCGGCGGGCGATGCGGCGACACCGAAGTACGATGTATACGAAGGCCTCGGCGACACGATCGTGGACGGTCAGGGAATCAATCGCTTTGGAGGCGACGATCCGGAGGATAATTCGGGGGTGCTGCGCTACGTGTCGATTCGGCATGGCGGGGCTTTGCTCGAGTCCAACAAGGAGATCAATGGCCTGTCACTCGGCGCCGTGGGCCGGGGCACGACCATCGAGTATGTGGAAGCGTATTGTACGGCCGACGATGGATTCGAGTTCTTTGGCGGCACGGTCAACACACGGTATTTAGTCAGCGCCTTCAATGACGACGACGGCTTCGATGCCGATCAAGGCTACACCGGTAAGAATCAGTTTTGGTTCGGTATCCAAGAAGATGGCAAGCGGGATGAAGGTGCCGAACTCAACGGTCGGCCGAACGACAACCCGGCGGAACCGGGCGTGCCGGTGTCGCGCTTCGAGGTTTACAATGCGACCTTGATCGGCGCGGGCGCCGGCGGAGGCAGTGGCAACGACAGCTTCACGGTGCGGCAATTCACCCAAACCCAGTGGTACAACGGGATCTATACCGAGTTTAATGGCCAACCGTTTAATTCCGGGGCTTTCCTCACGGGGGCGCAACCGACGTTCGCGGACAACATCTGGTGGGATTACAGCAAGCCGGTCTGGACTCCGGAATCGGTCTTCGCCGACCCCGCCAGCAATTCGACCAACGTCAACCCCGCCATCCGCGCGATCAGCCGCAGTCCCAATGGCGGACTCGATCCGCGGCTGAGTCCCGGTAGTCCGGCTCTGGGCTCGCCTCGCTCCGCACCCACCGATGGTTTCTATCAACCCGTGAATTATTATGGTGCGTTCGGTGCAAACAATCTTTGGATCCAGGGTTGGACGGCGTTGTCGGCTGAGGGTTTTCTCGCGCCTCGCACAAATATCGTCGTCGTCACCAATCAGTACCTAACCGGAGAGATCAATTGGAACGCGACCAATATCTATGTGCTCACGAATTACGTTTATTTAATGACGAACTCAGTTCTCCGTATCGAGCCCGGGACAGTGGTCAAAGGACGGAACGGCGCTCCGCCCAATTTCGGAACCTTGTTCGTGACGCGGGGCGCTAAAATCTACGCCGAAGGTACGCAGAACCAGCCGATCATCTTCACGGCGGAAAGCGACGATCTCCAGGACCCCGAAGACTTGCCCTTTCCGTCACGCGGGTTGTGGGGCGGGATTGTGCTGCTAGGGCGATCGCCGATTAACAATGCGGTGGTGGCGGCGGGGGATGCGGCGACCCCGAAGTACGACGTGTACGAAGGCTTAGGCGACACGATCGTGGACGGACAGGGGATCAACCGCTTTGGAGGCGACGATCCGGAGGATAATTCGGGGGTGCTGCGCTACGTGTCGATTCGGCATGGCGGGGCTTTGCTCGAGTCCAACAAGGAGATCAATGGCCTGTCACTCGGCGCCGTGGGCCGGGGCACGACCATGGAGTATGTGGAAGCGTATTGTACGGCCGACGATGGATTCGAGTTCTTTGGCGGCACGGTCAACACACGGTATTTAGTCAGCGCCTTCAATGACGACGACGGCTTCGATGCCGATCA
>DLVS01000131.1 GCA_003445095.1 Verrucomicrobiales bacterium | reverse complement strand
GTCCACCTTCTCGATTCAAGATGGCCGCCTTGACCAAGCGTGACACCGGCCCCGGCGTAGCGTCGCAAATGGACAACGCTTCGATCACGTTGTCGCGTTTGATGACGTTGCGCACGCCGGCAAGGAACTGGGCTGAATCAATCTGAACACGGTGGAAGAACAGAATTCGCTCAATCACGACGACGATTGCAGCGGCGCTGATGAACATGAGGACCCAGAACATCAGGCCGAAACCGGGTCGAGGCGCCGCGGCGACGGTGGCATTTGCCACCGAATTGGTGGCGGCGGCAGCGGCAAGCAGCAGGCCGAACGGCATGGGGGAAAACTTAGCGAGATCGAGACGGGCGGACGAATCCAATTTCCGGATTGGCGAGGCGACGTTATGATCGTGCGAAATCGCCGAAACGCGTACGGCTTGGCCAAGCCTCGCCTACTTGAGGGTCAGTGGGCTTCCTCGGGACGACGGGCGAAGGCGGCTTGGAAGGTGGGATACCCGCGGGCGTTGAAGTCGCGTTCGAAATCCGTTCGCACTTCCAGTAAATCAGGCGGCGCCGAGGCTGGCGCGAACCCCGAGTTCGCTTGGAAGACCTCATTCATCTGCTGAAAATACTCTGCGTGGTCGGTTCGCAAGTACACATGGCCGCCCGGAATCAGGGCGTCGTGAGCGTGGCGGGCGAACGATTCATTGATCAACCGCCGTTTCAAATGGCGCCGTTTGGGCCAGGGATCTGGAAAATAAACGTGAAGCGCCGTGATGGAAGCGGGAGAAATCATCCATTCGAGCACATACGCCGCTTCGATTCGTACGCAGCGCAAGTTCGCTAGTCCGCGCCGGCGCCCTTTCCGGTCAAGCTTGCGCATGCGTCCAAGCAACCGCTCCACACCGAGGAAGTTGCGGTCGGCGTGACGGCTGGCGTATTCGGCCAGAAACGAACCGTCGCCGGATCCGAGCTCGACTTCCGTGGGCTGATCGTTGCCGAAGATCGCTCGAAAATCGAGCCGAGCCATGATGTCGGGATGCAGGCGGAGCGCATCCTCAGGGAGCGGTGGCGCGGCCAGTGAATCAGCGAGTCCGGTCACGCTTTGACGAAAAGTCCCAGCGACGCGGTGTAGCCGTGGAGGAAGGTCCGGCCACCCACCGGTCCGAGTTCACCGTTGCAGAAGAAACCGGCGACCGGAAGTGGACCGAGCTGTTCTTGAATGAGACCGGCGTCATGACTGGGCTTGCCGAACAGTCGAAGACCACGCCCGTTGCAAATGCCCAACACGCCGCCGTAAACGGTTGCCTCGCGTAACCGGTTGCGGGCTTCAGTGAGGCACGCCGTGAGGTCTTCGGTGGCGGATTCGGCGTCCCGTCGGTGGAACTGAATGGTTTGCCCCGCTCGTGGCATCGCGCCAACGGCTAGAACGCCTTTTTGCTGGTCGGCCCCGAGGAGATTGCGCACGAGGAAATCCCCACGGTGGAATTCCTCGCGGTATTCGCAACTGGCGAAGCCGACGAACAGATTACCCTGGGCGCGAGCTTGTTCTTCCTTGGGCAGCCCGTTGAAAGTATCCACCAACACGTGATAGGCCGGCCGATTGGCGATCGTGAGAATAAAATTCCGGTCCGCTTGAGTGACAGTCCAAGGGGCTCCGATCGGAGTGCAACCTTGCGAGATGACGCACTCGAGTTTGACGTCACCGCCGATACTGACCGCTACCACTCCCTCCTCGAAAACCTGACCGTCGAGATATAATTGGGTCCGGCGGTTTTCGAAAACGCCGCTCGCGAGGCCGCCGATACTAGGAATCCCGGGATACGCGCCATTCCATTCGCGGAGCCAGGACTCGCCGTCGAGGTTGAACGGATCCGCGAAGACCAACCACCCATGGGTATCGCGGGGCGTCACACAGGTTTTGCCGTGCCAGGCAGTAGGTCCGCTGAGGTCTTCCAAGGCCGCCTGGTCAAAATGAATTCCGCGAACCTTAGCTCCGGGGAGGTGCAACAGTTGGAGAACCATGCCCGCTTGGTCTTCGAGTTCCTCGCCGTTGGCGATCAAGCTTTGGCTCGAACAACCGATTAGCAGAGGAATTCGGGCGTGGAGGCGAAGTACTTCCAGGACTTCCCCGGCGATGTCAAAAAAGTGGGGTGTCATGAAGACGACACCGAGAGTCACCGACGGGGCCTCAAGTCGCGCGCGGGTGGTTTCGGCCCAACGCTGGACGCGGGGCTCGTCCCACTCTCCGGCAAAGTGCGCGGCGACGCTGAAGCGGTTCTTCATTACAAGTGAACGTAGTGACCGCCGCGAGAGCCGCAACCTAACCGGGTTGACTGTCTTTGAGCCGTCCGCAGCGGGGGCCTTGAGGTCCAGCGTCTCATGATTTTTTCCACAGCAGGTCTTGCCACTTTTTCTGTTTCTCGCCTGCTTCGCGAAGGAACGGAGCCAAAGCTCCCCACTTGAGCATTCGCTCGTTGATGAAACGCCAGGGTTGATGGAGGGGGCGGGCGAAATCCACGAACAACACAACGCGGAAGCCGTCGGTGTCGTTCCAGACCTCGTGATTGAAGGTGTCGTCGAAAATGAATGCTTCGCCCTCTCGCCAAGAGTAAAAATCGTTGCCCACCCGGATTTTTACCCGCTCCCGAGGCTCGGGCACCATGAGACCTAGATGGAGCCGAAGGATCCCGTTCCAGGCGCCGCGATGCGCGGGAATGTGTTTGCCCGGCGACAGAATGCTGAAGAACGCGGTTGTCATGCCCGGGATTTTGCCGAGCAACCGCATGGTCTCCGGACATCGCCGAGCATTCTCCGAGCAATCCATGCCGATACCGGCCAGGAAGTAGGTTTTCCAATTGTTGTCCGACTGAATCATCTCCACTTCCTTCAGGATGTCTTGAAAGCTCGGCATGCGGTCTCGAAAGACCATCACGGCATCCAGTTCCTTTCGAATGAGCTGCCAGTCCTTTTCCAGCAACTCGACCCAGGGAAACGAACTGCAATCGTAGATGTGCGGATCGCCGAGGGGCGAGGCCGCGGCGACGCGAGATTCGAGCCATTGCTGGAACTTGATGCCGGTGCTTTGGAGAAACGACCGGTCTTGGCGCAGGGTGTGTTCGCGATGCCGCAGGTTTGGCGGCGAGCGCATCGAATTCGGTTCGCTGGCGATGGCATTGGACATGACGAGGTGGTGCTGGCGATTGACCGGAGATCGGGTCGGTCGCGTTTGATCGGATTGTAACGTACCTGCGGACGAGAGAACAAGAGGCGAGGGTCACCTGCCGTAGCCGCCGAGGGTACGAGGCGCACTCTTAGAGGGTGTTACGAAAGTTT
>DLVS01000796.1 GCA_003445095.1 Verrucomicrobiales bacterium | reverse complement strand
GGTCGAGATCGTCGAGTTCTCGTGTCGTCAAAGGCGTCGCGGTGCGCACCAGTGAGCGCAGCCATAATTTCTGGAATTCAATGCTCGCCGGCGTCTCCGGGAGTTGCAGCGGATTGAAGCCGGTCGGTAACCCGTTTCGAAGAGGCAAGTAGATGCCCCCGAGTGCTCGTACGAGGATCTCAAGGCCTTTGTCCTTGTCGAACACCACTTGAACGGCGCCTTGACGCGCGAGCATGGCGACCAGAAACACTATGAAAACCGTCTTACCCGAACCTGTCGGACCGCAAATGAAGGTGTGCCCCGTGTCCTTACGGCTACCTCCGTCAGGATCAGTAGGATCGCTAGCATGTAAGGAGAAGTAATAGGGCGAATGCGCGCTTGTTATCAGCAGAGCGAGCGCGTCACCCCAGTGATTGCCGGTAGCGCGGCCTACTGGGTAGTTGTGAAACGCCGCCATGGCCGCAAGATTTCGCGACGTGATGGGAGCTTTGCGCGGCCTATCCCGAAAATTGCCCGGGAGCTGGGCCCAGAACGCCGACTCGAGAGCCAAGTCTTCGCGAGCCACCGTCATGCCAGTATCTGCGAGCATGGCTCGCGCCAGCGCAACGAAATCGTTGAGGCGTTTGATCCGCTCCGAACCTTCGTCCTTACCCTGTGAGCCTGGAGCATCCGCGAGCACTTGCAGACTGAAATGGTGATCGCCCATCACGAACTCGTTGCTGGTTAGTGCATCGAGCGCGTCGACAAGCTCCTCCGCCTGAGAAACCGCAAAGTCTCCAGCATTCGCCATGCGGGCATGCTGTCGCTGTAGCAGTCCCTGCCCCGTCGCCTTCGAAAGGAACGTAAAGGACTGGGTCAACACAAAGGGGAAAGGCGCCGAGAGCAGAGCGTTGTACATGCCGACGCTAGTCGGCGTCGGGTATTCCTTGATACCAAGCACGGCACCAACGCGTGTCTCAGTCGGCAAGCGATACTCGATGACCTCGGTTCCGAATACCGGTCGAGTGGTCGCCAATGCATCGGCGATCGGCGCACGCGGAACCGGCATGCGCTGCCGCTCGCCGTTCACCAAATACCCAAGAAACTCGAGCAACTGCGAGTAGTGCCTCCCTTCATATATATAGATACCCAGTTGCTCCGGCTCGTAGCGAGCCAACGAAGCGCTGATCGTCTGGCCGAGCTTGGCGCAGGCATCAAGCGCGGCGTCGAGATCATCTTCGCCGCGATGGCGAGGACTTTTCGCCAATGCCTTGGATAAAAGCCCCGACGCTGCTCCAGCAACCGGTCGGTAGACCACAGAGAGATAGAGGTCATTGACCATCAGCGTCTCAGTGGCCAACCGTGACTGATATTTCTCCGCTAGGCGTCCCGCGAAGTCCGCCGCGTCCACGGAGCCGCCGGCATATTGCTCGCGCCGGCGGATAAGGTGAATCCAGAGAGCAACATTCGGGCTCGCAACGTTGCGCCAGGTGACATTCAGTCGTTCGTGCCAGTTGTTGAGCTGGTCGTCATCGGCAGACTCAAAGCTCGCCCCACTCAGACGAAATGACTGCACGAAGTCACCGCCCGAAGTCTTTAGAACGCCTTCCGCAACATGCGCGGCGTATGGAATGTGAATCGCCACGGTCTGCTCACGACGAATCGCCGACGGGCGCTGGGCAGACCGTAGGCTCACGATCATCTGCGCGCCCTCAGCAACTCGCTCGATGGATGCACATGTGCCTTCGTGTGTGCAGTTCGCGGATTGCTGGCGATTCGGCGCCATCCGTTGAGACGTGGCGCGTTCAGCTCGAGCGGTGAACAACTGCTTGCTCGCCAGACGCGAAAGGTTCCGGCAAAGGCTGGAAAGCGCGTGCGCCCCCAGAGCAGGATCAGGTCGAAGTAGCGCGCGTCACGAAGACACAACAACGCGCAGATCCCGTGAATCGGTATAACGATCAGCAACGTCAGCAGGTTCTTCGTGAGAAGGAAGACCTCCATCGAGAACACGAGATTGAACAGAAGCGCTGAGTATGTGACGCCCCACCGCATTGGCGGCCGAGTCACCGCGACAAACAGCGGATCAGCCATCAAACCCTCATTTCGCCCACTCATGATCGGCGCCTATACAGCGAACATGCCGCGGATCCAGGTCACGATCTGAGGCGCGCCGAAAATCACGGCGATGCCGATGATCGCGCCGATGGGCCAGCCCCACGAGATGCGATTCGACATCGCCATGAAGCCGAGCACCATCACCAGAATGACGGCGATCGGAGTGGCCCACGCCAAGATGTTCGACTGCAAAGATTCCGCGCCCGTGAGAAAGGGAGACTCTTGCGCCAACGTGATATCTGGTATTGCGAGCATCGCGAAGCACAGAAGAATGGCGACAGCCATTCGCGTGCGAAATGCATTGCGGGTGTTTGTCACGGTCACATCCCCTTTGTTCTTGCCTGGGGACATATCCGATCACGATGCTCGAAGCAGTCATACGTGAGTATCGAGGAAAATTCAGCTGAAACTTGTCGCTATCTATTCGCGCCAGGTGCTCGCACACCGACTAGCAAGAAGTTCTCCACCCAGCAGTTGAAGTCCAAGCAGGCGCACTTCGGACAGCTCAGTCGCACTTCCGCCCTGCCCTGCGATCAGGAGCTTCCGCCAGAATGTAGGAGTCGACTGCCATCGAATTCGGAGTTCGTGGCTCGAACTCTCCGCGACTCTGCTCAGCTGCCGCGGCGATAGTTCCGCAAGTAAATCGGCCACTTGTGAAGACATTCCGAACAGCAGCCCCGCACATTCACGCGCGTGCTGCACAGACAGCCAGGCCACGATTAGAGATTCACGGGTGAGCTCTTCAGCGTGTCCCGCCGGAAAGCTGAACGATCGCCTTGCCCCGAACTGATAGCTGGAATTTGCGCGAACCGAATGGCGCCACCAGTCATCATCATGAAAATGCAGATCAACCAAGAGCACTGGAATGCTTGCCGCACGTCGGCAGGCAGCCGCATCGAAGCAGCGCAAGAGGTCGGCATTTTGCCGAACCAGCCCCACTGAAGCGCTTTCATGATGCGCAAGCTCGCTGAGAGCGTTAACAAGGTGCTCATTGATTTGGCAAACAGCATCGAGTATCCGCGAGCCTCGCCATCTGTAAGGCGATAAAGGTTGCACCAATCGCGAGCGACTATCTTCTGTGCCTGGCATCAATGGCGCCTCGGCTCGTGATTCTCCACAGATAGAGTCGAACTCAACGATTGAATTTCACTCT